>JAXGWN010000095.1:0-6558 GCA_040773285.1 Bacillota bacterium | reverse complement strand
TATAGAACTGTCCCTGCGCACCGATATTAAACAGTTTGGCCTGGAATGTGAATCCGAAAGCCAGTGAAGTCAGTATCAGTGGAGCCGTCTTCACAAAAATCTCAGCGACCATATACCGGTCGCCGGCTATCGATCCCACCATGGTTGAGTACACCACCATGGGATTCTCCCCAAGAAACAGCAAGACGATGCCGCTGACAAACAGTCCCGTCGTTACAGCCAGAAGGTTCACCAGCAGCAGATCCCTGAATTTTTCATTCATGCCGGGGTTCCCTCCCGTCATCATACCCTGCCATGAGCAGACCGATTTTTTCAATGCTCAGTTCCCGGTGATGATAGATTCCCTGGATCCTGCCTTTGTATATCACTCCAATCCGATCGCACAGATTGAAGATCTCGGACAGTTCGGTGGAAATCAGCAATACGCATTTTCCTTTCCCTTTTTCCTGAAGAATGGTCTCGTGTACCTGATGGATAGCCCCCAGATCCAGGCCGCGGGTAGGCTGATCAAAGATGATCAGGTTAGCCCCCATATCTACTTCCCGGGCCACCACCACTTTTTGCTGGTTTCCGCCGGACAGGCTTCTTGCCAGATCATCATATCCTGACGCCTTAACGTCAAACCGCTCAATCAGTTCCTCCGTGTACCGGTTCAGCTTTTTACGGTCGATCAGTTTCCGTCTGAACCACTCCGGCCTGAAACTGGATTTAAGAAGCATATTTTCTGATAAGGTCATATTCAGTACCAACCCGAATCGGTGACGGTCAGCAGGGACGTATCCTATACCCAGGTCTATCCGTCTCTCAATTGTCTCCCGGGTAATGTCTTCTCCATCGAAATGTATGGTTCCCGAACTGGGTATGGAGTAGCCGGTCAGCACCTCACAGAGTTCCTGCTGGCCGTTTTCACTGACACCGGCAATTCCGAATACCTCGCCTTCCCGGATGGAAAAACTCACTCCTGTCAGCCGTGGGACTTCACCATCCCGCTGAAGGGTCACCTCCTGCAACACCAGACGGTCCCTTTTCTCCTGCCTCTCAGACTCTTCCTCCCGTCGGGACTCTTCCAGCTCCCGTCCCACCATCAGCCGTGAGAGTTCTTCGATGGAGGTCTCATTTTTTTTCAGATCACCCTTCAGGACACCGTTTCTCATTACCACGATCCGGTCTGCCACCTCCATAACCTCCCGGAGTTTGTGGGTGATGAACACCACCGAATTTCCGGCCGCAGCAAAACCTCTGACAAACTCCATCAGGGAGTCGATTTCCTGCGGTGTGAGAACCGCTGTGGGCTCATCCATAATCAGAATTCTGGCATTCTGATACAACGCCTTCAGAATTTCAACCTTCTGCTGGGCACCCACGGTAAGGTCTCTGACATAGGCAGCAGGATCGATATTGAAACCATACTTTTCCGCCAGCTGACCAATTTCACTTTCCATTTTTTTCCAGTCAATAATGCCTGACACGGTTCCCAATACGATGTTCTCCGTCACCGTGTTGGCCGGGACAAGGGAAAAATGCTGCTGGATCATGGAAATCCCCAATGCCATGGCATCCTTGGGGCTTCGGATCCTCTGCACCTTTCCTTCGATCATGACAGTTCCTGAATCCGCCCCATATAAGCCATAAAGGATCTTCATGATGGTACTTTTCCCGGCACCGTTTTCCCCCAGAAGTGCCAGAACCTCTCCCCTGTCCAGATGAAGACTTACATCATTATTGGCAATTACTTTGGAGAAAAGTTTGGTTATGTGGTTCATCTCCAGAAATGGAGCCGTCATTATCCTTCACCCTCTTCTGCTCTGTATACTATGCTGTCGTCACAGTTCTCCATGAAAAGATATGCAGATAACGCAACCGTTATCTGCATATCCTGCTTCAGGCTACGATGTGTTACTTGAACATAGCCGTAAGATCGACTTCCCCGGCCAGGAAGCGGTCAATCCCTTCCTGCACTCTCGTCTGGATCTCATCACTTACATTATCTGTGAATACCGGATAGAAAATCCCCTGCTCAATTCCCGCAGAGTTTACCTGATTCCCTTCCAGTGTCCCGTCAATATATTTCTCCACAGCCCATATATACAGGCTCTCAAAATCAAAAACAACGGAAGCCACCACAGTCTCCGGAGCAATGGAGGTCTGATCACCGGAAAAACCGATGAACTTTGCACCCTTTTCATTGGCGGCCTGAATTGCACCCAGACCCACCTGGTTTGCATAGACAAACAGGGTATCCGCCCCATTGTCAATCATGGTTTCCGCCATCTGCTTCCCAAGAGATACATCGTCCCAGCTGTTGGCATAAGCCCGTACCGCAGCAGCACCGGGAATGCCTCTTTCCCCGGCAAGATCCACAGAGACTTTCTCATATACCGTGAGAAGGTCCTCCATCTGCTGGTTCGGGAACGCCCCAATGGTGGCAAACTGACCGTTTTCCGTAACCTCGCCGGCAATCAGGGCAGCAATATAACTGGCTTCATACTCCTTCGGGAAAATGGGGGCCACGTTGTCCCCTTCCGCCGCCAGCCCGTTTACCACTGTAAAGGTGGTGTCCGGGAAATTGGCGGCAACCTTATTGGCCGCCTCATCAAACTGGGTTCCGGCAGCCAGAATCAGATCATAGCCTCTTTCCGCATAATTCCGGAATGTGGATTCGAAATCAGCATCCTGAACATTTTCCACATATTCAATGCTGGTCCCGAGGGCTTCATTGGCCGCCACCAGTCCGGCATAGTTGGTGGCATTCCAGCTCTGATCGTTGATTGGGCCAGGCAACAAAAGAACCATTTTGTACTCTGCCGCACCCGGTTCTCCGTTCCCGCTTCCTTCACCGGCTCCTCCACTTCCGGAACATCCGGTCACAGCCAGAAGCATTGCCATGATTAAAAGTACCGTTACCCATCTGTACATCTTTCCAGGCATTTTCTTACCTCCTTGATCCCCTTCGCTTACCGCAGAAGGCTCAACCAGTGTGGTTATCCGACTGATTTCATCGTATCCTGAAACAACGCCTTCTGAAAAGTGTAGGCGTTGCGGAAAGAACATACATATTTTGACCAATTGCTGCTATTATCTGCACAGAATTGACATTTTGTACTATTTTGCCCTTTTTCCCCGCCTTCTCTCCTCCTCCGGGGTACATCCCATATGTTTCTTGTAGAGGCGGGAGAAGTAACTGGGGTTCTGGTAGCCCACCCTGCATGAAATATCTGTTATCTTCATGTCGGTCTCAATCAAAAGAGCCTTCGCCCTTTCAAGGCGGTAATGAATAAGATATACACTGAAATTCTCTCCGGTAATCTCCTTGAACAGCCGGCTGAAATACGCCGGAGAACGGTACACGTGGCTGGAGACGTCTTCGAGAGAAATATTCTCATGAAAATGCGTCCGGATATACACCAGAGCCTCCTCCACCGACTCATGGGATCTGGCCATCCCATCCTCTCCTGGAACAGGAGGAATCGGCATCCGCATAATCCTCGCGCCATCATCCCTTCGTGGTCTGTGATGTTCATCGTCAATGTTTTCCAGAATCTCGATCAGCTCCGAACTGCGCAATTCACTTTTCAGAATATACTCCCGGGCACCACAGGAAATAGCCCGCCTGGCATACGAAAAATCCGCATGGTTTGTCAGGACCACAAATTCAATATCAGGAACCACCTCCCTGAGCCGCTCCATAAGGGTCGTTCCATTCATATGGGGCATACGGATGTCGGTGATCACGACGTCCGGCCGCTTTTCCAGCACCAGATCGTAGGCACGTATGCCATCGTCAGCCATTCCCACAATTTCAAAGCGGTCCTCACGGCCATTAAGGCAGTATCTGAGCCATTCACGGATCGGCAATTCATCGTCTGCTATGATGATTCTCAGCACGGTATCCTCCTATACATAACGGCGCAGTTTCAGAACAATCCGTGTTCCTTTCGGCTCATTCTTCAGAATCTGCAGTCCGCAGTCCGGTCCATACAACAGGCGGATTCTTTCATCCACATTGACAATCCCCACGGAATCGGTCAGGGCTCCAGTCCGGAAAATCTCCTCAGCCCTTTCGCTGGAGATGCCCGGTCCATTATCGGATACCGTGACCAGCAGGTCATCATGTTCGACCCGGGCGTCCAGTTCGATATGCACGGGATCATCCTCTTCCACCCCATAGAAAATTGCATTTTCCACAATCGGCTGAAGAATAAACGAAGGAATTTCCAGATCCATCATTTCTTCGCTGATCCGGTTCACGAATTCCAGCCGGTTATGATACCGGCGTTTCTGCAGGGCCACATAATTCTCTGCCAGATGAACCTCATCTTTCATCCGGACAAAATCCTCTGTACGGGTCAAGACCCGGCGAAGAATTTTCGAGAAATGAAACAACATATCTTCCGCTTCCCTGTTTTTACCCATTTCTACATAAAACCGGATAGAACTCAGTGTGTTATAAATGAAATGGGGATTAATCTGGGCCTGAAGAAAATTCAGTTCCAGCAGGCGTTTTTGTCTTTCGCTGTTAATGTGTTCCTCCAGCAGGTAGTTCACCTGGTGTATCAGTTCGTTCAGGGACACCGAAAGTTGGGAAAACTCCCGGTATGGGCTGTCGGGAATCTGTACCGACATCTCTCCGTCACTGAACTCCTGAATCTTCCTGTCAAGAACAGACATCGGTTCAGCAATCTTTTTTGCAGTGATCCGCAGTGACAGGGCCATCAGTGCCACTACCAGGGCCCCCAGACCCACCAGCATTGTCTGAATGCTGCGAAGAGGTGCCATGGCACTGTGCAGTGTTATGGATTCCACCAGATACCATCCATAATCATTGATCCCTGTAAACAGCCAGAGTTTGCCTTCCTGAATATAGTGCCGGGAAATATCCCCGGCATCCAGAACTGTTCTGAATCCTGTCAGGGGGGATCCGATCCGGGCTTTGTCAGCATGGGAAAGGATAATACCGCTGTTGTCCACCACGTAGAAATCTTTTTCATCATTGTTCAGCCGTATAAAGTGATTCCAGAGGAGTTTTTCGTTCACGTTCAGAAGAAGCATCCCATAACTCTCCCTGGAAATATAGTCCTGAACGTACCGGACCAGCTGATAATAATATTCATTTCTCCCCGACGCATCATAAAAGCGGACGGGAAATGTGGCCGGTCCGGACTCATACAGGGGGGCCGGATACCGGTCGAAATCCTCCTTATACCCGGAAGACATGGAATACGAAGAGGAGTAGATCCGGTCCTGCCGGTCAATCAGGTGGGCATCAATCAGCATGGATGCATTTCTGTAGGACCATATGTATTCCGCCATTATGCCTTCAATGTGCAGTTCCTCCGCACGGTCTGCCGGCCAGGTTCCGTCGTGGCGTTTCAGTATTTCTATAATATCCTTATCATAGGCAATCCGGCTGGCCAGGTTTTCCACGTCCTCCATTTCCTGCCTCATTCCGATGGTCACCTGTTGCAGCACATTGGCGTTCAGCTGAATCACTTCATCCAGGATAACTCTCTCCGCATACTTATTGATCATCAGGCCCAGTCCGGATACCAGAACCACCAGAATCACAAAAAGAACCAGAAAAAGTTCCAGGATCAGGCTGCGTTTCTTCAACATATATTCCCCCAGCACCATAAGTCTTCCTTCAGTTTACACCGTGCCACCGAATAATTCCACCGGCCGGATGGAACCCTATTGCATCCGGTTCATAGAAGAAACCGGCTGGCTATGCCAGGCCGGTTCCATTTAAAAAAACTGAGTCAGATATTCTCCAGACCTTATTTTGTCAGCACCGGCTCATTTTCTCCCATAACCTCCCGGAGAATCAGAATTCCCTCCATCATTTTGGGAAAACCTGCGGAAGTGGCGGTCAGCAAAATGGCGTGCTCGATCTCTTCCCTGCTGATCCCGGCCCGTATTGCTTTCCGGATATGGGTCTTCAGGGCATAGTGGTTCTGGGCGGCCGTAGAAATTCCCACCTTCACCAGCCAGCAGGTCTTTTCATCCAGAGGCCCTCCCTGGGTGTGCAGTTTCCTGCCAAATTCCTCGTAGGCCTCATAGATTTCGCCATGTTTTTCCCGGAAATAGGTCAGATTCTTTTCAATGGTATCCATGCAATTCCTCCTTCCTTACCGGCTTTCCGGACCGTCCGGAAGCCTCTTGAGCAGGAGCCGCAGGGCTCCGGCAGCACACAGAAATCCCAACAGCCCTCCGGCCAGTATGTCGGAGGGATAATGCACGGTGAGATAGAGCCGGGACAGGGCGATCATCCCGGCCACCAGGGCCACCGGCCACTTCCACCGGGGATACAGGGTTCCCAGAACCACTGCTGCCGCCACAGAGGATGTGGTATGTCCCGAGGGAAAGGACCAGGTTGATGGCGGTGGAATCCTAAGTGCCAGCTCCGGCAACCGGGTAAAGGGTCTGGGCCGCATGACCAGTGGCTTCAGGATCCCTTCTCCCAGAACCGCACCGGCCAGCAGGGCCAAAAGAAGAATCAGGCCATTTCTCCGGTGGGCGGGCGTAAGTACAAGAATCAGTCCGGTCAGAATCCAGATAAAC
>JAXGWN010000094.1:0-6575 GCA_040773285.1 Bacillota bacterium | reverse complement strand
AGCATTTTTCCGCTGTCCCGGAGGCTGTAGCCTCCCAGCTCCTCCACCCGGCTGCGGAAAACCTCCGACAGAAGGGCCTCTTTCAGCACCGCAAACCCCGGGGACCCATAGAAATCCCGGCGGATGCACAGATCATAGCGTTCCTCGGCCAGCGGTACAAAATCCAGTTCCAGCGCCCTGGCAGCACCATAAACCCCCAGCCCGCAGTCCGCCCGGCCGGATACCACGGCCGTGGCCACCCCCAGATGGGTGTATTCCTCCAGAGCATATCCGGAAATCTTCCCGGAATCCAGTCCCTCCCGGCTGAGCATCCAGTCCAGGAGAATCCTGGTTCCGCTGCCCTTCTGCCGGTTCACATAGGAAAGTCCCCTGTCTGCCACATCCCGGATGGACCCGATGCCCCGGGGATTGCCCGGAAGAACAATGAGACCCTGAGAGCGGTAGGCCAGATTCATCAGGACGTAATCATCGGGGTTCAGATACTTTCTGACATAACTGAAATTGTAATCTCCGGTATCCTCCTCCAGCAGGTGGATTCCCGCCAGATGGGCCTCCCCCCGCATCAGGGCCATCAGCCCGCCGAAACTTCCGGTATTGGCTGAGGTGAGCCGCCGGCCAGGATCCAGGGTTCCCATGACACTGCCCAGCAGATCCAGGGTCAGATCGTGGCTCCCTATGGCCACCACGTTCCGCTCAATCTCCTCCGGGGACCGGAACAGCTCCAGCATCACTTCATCCCCCGGCTGATACCCCTCGGAGAGTTCCGGGACCACCAGAAGTCCGTCCGCCCGGATCAGGGAACTGATCACTCCGGCCCCCCGGGCCAGGGGGGTGGCCACCAGCCGATCCCCCACCCGTCCTGCGCTGACCCGGAGAAACTCCCGGGATCCTCCGGTGGAAGGAGTTCTGCGGGAGATCACTGCCCTGACCTGGGGCCTTTCGGCAAGGGGAGAGGGCACCATGGCCTCCACCAGGGGCTTCACCAGCAGTTCACAGTCCAGGGTGGCCGACACCGGATACCCCGGCAGTCCCACCACGGGAACGGCTCCGATCCGGCCCAAAAGGGCCGGTTTCCCCGGCTTCACATTCAGCCCGTGCACCAGCACCTCCCCCAGATCCGTCACCGCCTGATGAGTATAGTCCTCCCGGCCGGCGGAGCTTCCCGCATTGATGATCACTCCATCCGCTTCCCTGGCCGCCTGCAAAAGAGCCTCCCGGATGGCCGGCAGGTCATCCGGAACAATACCAGCTGTCACACTTTCCGCTCCCCAGGTACTGAGAAGAGCGGCAAATACCGCAGAATTGTACTCCACCAGATCTCCCTTTTCCAGGGGGTCCTCCGCCCGGCGGATCTCCGAGCCGGTGGGAATCAGCACAAACTTTGGCTTCCGGTACACCAGGATGGTGAACACACCGCCGGCCAGAAGCCCCCCGATATCATAAGGGCGGATCCGGTGGCCGGCCGGCAGAATCATCTCAGTCTTCACCAGATCCTCGCCCACAGGCCGCACATGCTCCCAGGGTCCGGCCGGACGGATCAGTTCAATGGTCCTGTCGTCCAGTTCCACCACATCCTCGGCCATCACCACGGCATTGTGTCCCTCCGGCAGAGGATCTCCCGTATCCACCTCGGAAAAATCCCGGTCCCGGACCAGCCGGACCGGCGACGACTCCCGGGCGCCCAGTGTGCTGTCCGCACTGAGACTGATCCCGTCCATGGCCGCCGCCAGAAAATGGGGGGAATGGCGCCGGGCGTACACCGCTTCCGCAGTAACCCGGTCCAGGGCCTCCCTTACCGGCACCTCCTCCGGCTCCATCCGGAGACTTCCCGCTTCCCGGAGGCTCTCCAGCCAGAGGGAAAGGGCCTCCTCCACACTGCGGTTTTCCAGATACAGTCTTCTAGCCATAGTCACCTCAATAAATTTCCACGTCCACCAGGGTCCCCCGGGACAGTCCCTCCAGAGGCGCCGGAATCACCATTTCCCCGTCCCCTTCGGTCAGCAGCCGCACCATGCCGGACAGTCCCAGCAGGGGAACCGCCGTCAGGACCCCGTCCCGGTCCTCGAGCCGCACCTGTATGTGGTCCTCCCGGCCGGTCTGGCCGGCCACGTTCCGCTCCAGCACCGCACTGACCCGGCTGCCGGAGGGTCTTTCGCCTCCAGTCAGCAGGGGGCGGGCCAGCAGGGAGAACACTGTGGCCGCCGACACCGGATGCCCCGGCAGACCCAGAATCACCTTCCCGTCCAGGGCAGCCCCCAGGGCCGGTTTCCCCGGTTTCAGGGGGATTCCGTGAAACAGCGGTGGCTTTCCGGTAATGTCTTCCAGCACCTGGACACAATAGTCCCTGGTCCCCACGGAACTTCCCCCGGAAATCAGGACCATATCGCATTCGCTCAGAGCCTTTTCCACCATGGCCTTCAGGGCATCGTACTCGTCCGGGGAAATCCCATAACGGATCACTTCCGCCCCGGTCTCCCGTACCCGGCCGGCCAGCAGCCAGGAATTCACATCCCGCACCTGGGCCGGTCCCGGAGTCTGGTCCGCCGGGATCACCTCATTTCCAGTGGACAGAAGGCCCACCCGGTACCTGCGGTACACCGGCACCCGGACCAGTCCCTGACTGGCAAAAATTCCGGCCTCCTGGGGCCGGATTTTCCGTCCTGCGGAAGCCAGCAAGGCTCCGGCAGTCACATCTTCCCCCCGGAGAATCACGTTCTCCCCGGGAGCCAGGGGTGCTTTTACCAGAATTTCATCGGCACCGATCTCCTCGGTATACTCCAGCATCAGGACACTGTCGGCTCCCTCCGGGAGCATGCCCCCGGTGGCAATCTTTACGGCTTCCCCCTGTCCCACGGCAATATCCGCCCGGGCACCCATAAGGATCTCTCCGGTTACCTTAAGAAGTCCCGGCAGGGATTCCGAACTGCCGGCGGTATCCGACGCCTTCACGGCATAGCCGTCCTTGGTGGAACGGGAAAATCCCGGAACGTCCTCCGGGGCCAGGATGTCTTCGGCCAGAAAGCGGCCCAGAGCCCCGTCCAGATCCAGGGCTTCCACAGACAGATCCGGCCGGAACGACTCCCGGAGGAGCGTGGCGGCCTCCTCAATGCCGGTCAGCTGAAACAGTTCTTTCATAAGGGTCTCTCCTAAAAGCAGCCCAGTTCACAGGCTGCTATCTTAATGTCGTGGGCATTGCAGTAATCTCCCACTTCCCGGACCCTAAGGTCCAGTTCCTCAGCGATCTTCCAGGCCACCCGGCAGGCCAGTTTTCCATCCCTGGCTGCCTCATTTACCATCTGCTCCAGAGTTTTTTCCATTTTATCTCTCCTCCTCTGTAACGTTCTGCTTACCTAAGTATAACGCATCCGGGGGGAAATTGTCTTTATAATCTTTCCAGAACCGGTCAAGAAGTATAGCCGGATGTACGGTGAGTCCCGAATCCAGCAGTTCCTCCCGGCTGTAGAATCCCGTATTCTGGATATACTGGACGGTCTCCTCGGGGTCCCGTCCGCAGATCAGTTCTCCTCCGGTCCGCTCCATCAGGACATAGACCTCCAGATTGTGATACCCCCGCTCGTCCTCCAGAAACTCCCGGATGTAGACCACCCGCAGAGGCCGGACACTGAGCCCGGTCTCCTCCCGCACCTCCCGGACAGCGCAGGAAAGAATGTCCTCCCCTTCCGTTAGTCCTCCCCCCGGAGGCATCAGCCAGAAACTGTCCCGGGTCTGGTGTTTGTGCAGCACCATGAGAATTGTATTGTGCTCCACCACCAGTCCCACGCAGCGGATTCTGTGTCTGTGCAGTCTCTTTTCCATCATTCCTCCACCGGACGGACTGCAGCCAGTCCCTCCCTCAGGGCCGCCAGGTCCATCTGGCCGGACAGCCTCAGGGTCTCCTGACCGTTCTCATCAAAAATCACCACCGTGGGGGTCACCTGGACTCTGTGCACGATGGCCAGGTCCAGATCCCGGGACCGGTCTGTGTTAACCCGGATCATCCGGACACCGGTCTCCAGGGCTTCCAGTTCCGGCATAACCACGTCGCTGACCGCGCAGCTGTCCGCATAAAATATCAGGGCATAGGGCACCCCGGAGGTTCTGGCCCGTTCCTCCTCCTGGTACCCCCAGGTTTCCCGGCCGAAAAGACCGTAGTTGTAGGCGGAAAAAACCAGCACCCCGACTGTCCCCAGCACCAGGAGCAGTTTCAGTATTCTGAGGATTTTCTTCAAAATTGCACCTCCCGGGGAAACTTATCCACATTTTCAACCGGTTTTATCCACAAAACGCCTGTTCCTGGGGATAACCTGCTCAATACAGTTCCAGTCCCGGATAGGCATTCAGGGTGGCATCCCCGGTCACCCCGGCCTGCCAGGCATAATACCCCGCTGCCCCGATCATGGCGGCATTGTCGGTACAAAGTACCGGCGGCGGCACCAGCAGCCGGATCCCCTCAGGAGAAAGCCGCTCCCGGAGCCCCTGCTGCAGAGCCCGGTTGGCCGCCACACCTCCGGCCAGGGCCACCGTATGCACTCCGGTCTGCAGGGCCGCCAGACGGGTCTTCTCCGCCAGCACCTCCACCAGTGCCGCCTGGAAGGAGGCGGCCACATCCTCAGGCCGGGGCTCCTCCCCTTTCTGGCTCCGGTTATGGAGGTCATTGATCACAGCGGATTTCAGGCCGGAGAAACTGAAATCAAGACTTCCCTTCTCCAGCCAGGCCCGGGGATACTCTATGGCCCGGGGATTTCCCCCTGCCGCTGCTTTCTCGATGGCCGGCCCCCCGGGATACCCGAAGCCCAGCACCCGGGCAATCTTATCGAACGCCTCCCCGGCGGCATCGTCCCTGGTCTGCCCCAACAGGGTCCGCCGGGTGTGCCCTTCCCAGTGCACCAGGGACGTATGTCCCCCGGAAACAATAAGGCAGACCAGAGGAAAGGTCAGTTCCTCTTCCCCCAGGGTATTGGCATACATGTGTCCCGCCAGATGGTGGACCGGGATCAGGGGGATCCCCAGTCCGTAGGCCAGGGATTTGGCCAGGGATACCCCCACCAGCAGGGCTCCCACCAGCCCGGGCCCGTGGGTCACTGCCACGGCATCCAGCTGTTCCTTGGAAATCCCCGCTTCCCTCAGGGCCTCATCCACCACGGTCAGCACATTGGCAATGTGCTTGCGGCTGGCAATTTCCGGCACCACCCCGCCGAACCGGCGGTGGGTCTCGATCTGGGACGATATAACATTGGACAGTACCTGATGGCCGTCCCGGAGTACCGCCGCCGATGTCTCATCGCAGCTGGTCTCCAGGGACAGCAGCAGACTGCCCGGTTTCAATGGCTGGTTCATAAGTGCCTCCACATGATCAGGGCGTCCTCCCCGGTATCCTGGTAATAGCCTTTCCGGGCACCCTCCACCCGGAATCCATTGGCCTCGTAAAGCCCTATGGCTCCAAGGTTGGATCTGCGCACCTCCAGAGTGAGATCCGTGATGCCCATCCGGATGGCGTTCAGCATAAGGGCATTGACGATCAGGTTTCCCACTCCCTTACGGCGGTAATCCGGATGGACCGCTATGTTGGTGATATGGGCCTCATTGACTATGGCCCAGAATCCCCCGTACCCGATCACCCGGTCTCCATCCAGAGCCACAAAGTAATGGGCCAGGGAATTCTCCTCCAGTTCGTATTCAAAGGTGTCCCGGCTCCAGGGCATGGAGAAACTGGCACCCTCAATTTCCATCAGACCGTCCAGATGCTCCGGCTTCAGGGCTTCCATGGTGTATTTCAACGCGTCTGTCCTCCCCCGGCCTTCCGGCGGCAGTTCCGCTCCGCCTCGGTCTCCCGGACGTATTGGGGCTCAAGGCCAAACAGATCCCCGGGATCCCCTTCCAGCATCCTTTCCTCCCCCAGGGCGGCCACCATGGCGGCCCTGGGAAACCGGAAGGCCTCCGGTACCCCGGTCAGGGGGCCCAGTTCTTCCTCCAGCAGGGCCCGGTTCACCTCCAGACCATCCCCCAGAAACACCGGTCTCTCTCCGGTTTCATTAAGGAGCCGCCGGATCCCCGGTGCGTCCAGCACCACCGGCCCGGTCAGATCCCGTCCGGAGCCGTCAAAGAGGCTGAGATAGGACTCCCCCCGTCTGGCATTGATCATGGGAAGCGCCGGAAGACCCAGCATGGTCAGGGGCCGGGCCATGGCTTCCAGGGTCCCCACCCCCAACAAGGGGATGTCCCCGGCATAGGCCAGACCCTTGGCGGTGGCCATCCCGATTCTCAGGCCCGTAAAGGACCCCGGCCCTGAAGATACGGCTATACCCTCCAGATCTCCCGGAGTCAGTTCCAGACTATCCAGCAGATGCACGATCTGGGGCAGGAGCTGCTCCGAATGGTTCACCTGCCGGTTTATGTAGATTTCCCCCAGCAGCCGTCCGTCCCGGACCACTGCGGCTCCGGCCACCCTGGTGGCACTTTCGATTCCCAGTACTATCATAGAAGCTCCTTCAGATGTCTTGTCAGAAAATCCACCAGTTGTCCGCCCCGGGGTCCCCGGGCCGTAAACAGAAAGTTCCTCCGGCTCTGTCCCCGGT
>JAXGWN010000093.1:0-6622 GCA_040773285.1 Bacillota bacterium | reverse complement strand
TCGATTACGCCGCCCAGGAAACAGGCGGCCACACCGATTCTCCAGGCCATTTCCGGATCTTCGGTCAGGGCCAGAGCCGGTCCCAGTATACCAAACAGAAAGATAAACATTGGTGGTGTACTGATCCCGTAGGCCAGTGCGGTGACATCGGTGCGGTTTTCTTTCTTGGCCAGTTTTCCGGCCATGTGGGCATAGTAGATGTTACCTGCCAGAACCGCGATGGCGGCTCCGGGGATTACCCGGCCAAATACAATGTGGGCCGGAAAGCCCTGCGCCAGCATGGTGACGGCGATCAGGACAAAGTTGGCCAGATTGTTCTGGAACAGGGCAAAGAACCCGTCGATGTCCTCTTTCTTAAACCAGGGATACTTCACATCAGTGCTCATTGAATCACTCCTTCTGGAATATTCAATCGCTGTGCGGCGAACCGCCTGACCGGATAATGAAGATATAAATTTGGCTGACATAATGACAATCGGCCTGCTCGGCGCTTGCACCGGCACAGAGAATGTACCGGGATTCTAACACAGGGGCCGGACCAGTTTCAACGGACCGGGACGGTTCCGGACAGCATGGGAAAATTTGCTTCTCCGGAACCGGAACCGATAACATAGACAATTCATCAAAATTTTACCCATCCTGCAATGGTTGTTTAAGGGCATAAGATCACGTAAAATCAATACAAAAAGGTATCTGAGGGAAGGATCCGAAGGAGGACAGAAAAAAATTCCGGTCCGAAAGAATTATAAACAGGTATTAAAAAACGATAAGTTTTTTTTATTCATGACAAATTGTCATGGAAATTCACTTTTTAACAACCTGGCAGGAACAGAAGGATTTGTCCGATATTCAGGGAATATAGTTATAGATTAAGCATTTGTGAGGTGGCCTATGAGTTATGAACTGTATGCCCCGGTCCGTCTCTTTTTCGGAAATGGGGTTCTGGATACCGAAGGATACAGAATGAGGCATCTGGGGAACCGGGCCCTGGTGGTCACGGGAAGAAGTTCGGCATTGACAAGCGGTGCCCTTCAGGACCTGGAGCAGTGTCTGAAACGGGAGTCCATTGATTACGTTGTTTTTGACGGAATTCCGGAGAACCCGGATTTTCATTCGGTAACGGAAGGTCAAAAGGCGGCACTGGATTTCGGTGCGCAGTTCGTGGTGGGGGCCGGTGGAGGGAGTCCCATGGATGCTGCCAAGGCGGTTTCCCTGCTGGCGGCGGACCCTTCCCTCAGCCCGGAAGACCTGATGATACCACAGGACCGTCAGGGACTTTCTGTGGTATGTGTGGCCACCACAGCCGGATCGGGCAGCGAAGCGACTCCATATTCCATACTGACTCTGGACCGGATGAGAACGAAAAGCAGTATCCGCAGCCGGGTATGGCCGGTTTTATCCTTTACAGATCCGGGCTATCTGGAGACCATGCCGGAGCGTGTCCGGATCAGTACGGCTCTGGATACCCTGATGCATCTTCTGGAGAGCGTTCTGGCAGTCCGGTCTGATCGGTTTTCTGTCCTTTACGCCCGGGAAGGACTGAGAGTCTTTTCCGGGGTCCGCAGTTGTCTGACCGGAAAAGGACCGGATTCCCGGCAGTATTCCCTGCTGGCTGAGGCCAGTATACTGGGAGGGCTGGCCATCTCCCGGACTGGAACCAGTCTTCCCCACGGGATGGGATATCTGCTTACCATCCGCCATGGTCTTCCCCATGGACTGGCCACTGCTGTGCTGGCACCAGGATGGCTGAAAGGGTATCCGGACCAGGCCCGGGTCAGTCAGGTCCTGGAAGAACTGGGGTTTTCCTCCCTGGAGGAGTTCAGTTTCTGGCTGGGTCAGCTGATTCCGGATGGACAGTATGTCCTGAGTCCCGAAGAGGTGGAACTGTACGTGGAAGAAATGATGCTGAACCGGGACAAACTGTCCAATCATCCGGGCAGGCCGGAGGCCCGGTATCTGGAGGAAATGTATTTAAGGGCACCCGGACGGATTCCGGGCACACAGGGGGGTGAACGTCCGGAATGAGCAGCAGAAACACCAGACAGAAGAAGGAAGTCTTTCGGACGGAACAGATTCTCTTTGCCCTGGACATCGGCACCCGCAGTGTGGTGGCCGTGGCCGGAGTTCCGGAAGGGGAAAAACTGAGAATACTGGCTCTGGAGATGCAGGAACATTCCGGCCGGGCCATGCTGGACGGCCAGATCCATGACATTGATCAGGTGAGCCGGGTGATCCGCTCGGTACGGGATCGGGTGGAGGAAAAACTGGGCTGCGCCATGCCGGCGGCAGCCATTGCCGCTGCCGGCCGGGTACTGAAGACCTGCCAGGTATCGGTCAGGAGAGAACTGGATCCGGAAGAGGAGATCCCGGGCGATGCGATCCGCAGCCTGGAGATAGAAGGGGTGCAGATGGCCCGGGAACAGCTGGAGGATTCCCGGGATCCTGAGGATCCAAACCGTTATTATTGTGTGGGTTATACAGTGACCGGATACCGGCTTAACGGGTATCCCATCGGGAATCTGGAGGGCCATAAGGGTGTCTCTGCCGGAGCAGATGTTCTGGCCACCTTCCTGCCGGAGGAAGTGGTGGAGAGCCTGTATACCGCCGTGCGCCGGGCCGGACTGGAAGTATCCTGCCTGACCCTGGAGCCCATTGCGGCCATAGGCGTGACCGTGCCGCCGGATCTGCGGCTGCTGAATCTGGCGCTGATTGATATAGGGGCTGGAACATCCGATATCGCCCTGACCCGCAGCGGCAGCATTGTGGCCTATGGAATGGTGCCGGTGGCAGGGGATGAACTGACCGAGGCGGTGGCAGGTGAATACCTCACAGACTTTGCCACTGCGGAGGCAATGAAGCGGGCACTCTCTGATGGCAGAAAATCCATTTCCTACCGGGATGTGCTGCTGGTGGACCGGGAGATTCCGGCGGCAGAACTGAAGGAGTTTCTGGCTCCCCAGGTGGACTCTCTGGCAGAACTGCTGACCGGGCGGATACTGGAACTGAACCAGAAGGCGCCCAATGCGGTATTTCTGATCGGAGGAGGAAGCCAGATCCCCGGGCTAACGGATGCCCTGGCGGACCGGCTGGGCCTTCGCCGGGACCGGGTGGTAATCCGGGACAGAAAGACCCTGGGCGACAGCGTGGCCGGCCGGATGCAGAAACTGGGGGGGCCGGACATGGTGACTCCTCTGGGGATTGCTGTCCACGGGATGAAATCAGCAGGCCGGGATTTTGTGGAAGTGTTCTTCAATGGGGATCCCCTGAGACTGTTCCAGGGAGGATCCCTCACCATGGCAGATGTTCTTATTGCAGCTGGTTTTCCTTCTGAGAGACTGATCGGACGAAGCGGAAGGCCTCTGCGGTATTTCCTGAATGGAGAGGAAAAGACCCTGCGGGGTGGCTCCGGGGAACCGGCGGTACTGGAACTGAACGGTAAGCCGGTTGCTCTGGAAGCCTTGGTTTCTCCCGGAGACCGGATTGTGGTAACCGGGGCCCGGGAAGGAGAGGAACGGGTACTTACTGCCGGAGACCTGATCAGCGGGTCCGGCCCCGCTGAAGTGATTTTCAACGAGGCCGTTCTCGACGTAAGCCCCAGGATTCTCATAAATGGAGGTCCGGTGCCCCGTGACCGGAGGATCCGCCAGGGGGATCGGGTGGAGACCGTGGAGATCCTGACCCTGGGGGACCTGTTCCGTTATTTCGAAATCGAGACCACCGGATACCAGGTCCTGATCGGAGAACTGCCGGCCGGGGATGAGACCCCATTAAAGCAGTCCGATGTGATCCGTCTCCTGAAGGAACAGCCTTCGTCTCCTGCAGTCAGGAAAGAGCCGGCAGGAACAGTCGTACTGCAGGTAAACGGTGAACCGGTGGAACTGCCGGACCGGCCGGAAGGACATATTTTTGTTGACCTTTTTGAGACCATTGACTTTGATCTGAAAAGGCCCAGGGGAACCATCGGCCTGGAACTGAACGGCCGTCAGGCTTCCTATACGGACCCCCTGAAGACCGGGGACCGGGTCAGGATCTTCTGGAGTGAGGACAGTACGGAATGAGGACAGCGGAGGGAACATGAGAACGATACTGTATGTGGATGACAATACGGAACTGTTGCGGCGGTTTGCAGGGGATTTTCTTAACAGCGGATACCGGGTTCTGACCGCTGACAGCGGAGAGATGGCTCTGGGAATTCTGGCCTCCAATCCGGTGGATCTGGTACTCAGTGACTGGACCATGCCGGAAATGGACGGCGTCCGGCTGTTGCAGCATGTGCGGCTTCTGTATCCGGAGATCTATCGGGGCGCCATCTGTGAGCCCGGCCGGGAAGATGAGGTATTTCCTTGGATCCAGAAAAATGTTGTGAAGTTTCTCATCACAAAGCCATGGGACAGCCAGATGCTGAAACGCCGGGTGTCCCAGCTGTTTGAGACCCGGGAAGCCCTGGAAAAAAAAGACCTGAAAACCCTGCTGGCCAATCTGGATGAACTGCCCACCATTGAGGAAAGTTATCTGCGGATTGTCCGTCTTATCGAGGACGATGCCAACATATCCCTGATTTCCGGTGAAATCGGCCGGGACCAGTCGGTGGCCACCAAAATTCTTCATACCATCAACTCATCCTATTATGGGATCCGTACGGGATCCCTGCGGAAGGCCATAACATTTATCGGGCTGAAAAACACATCCAGTCTGGTTCTGTCCACTGCCCTGATCGACTCCATGAAAGTGGGGGAGAGATCCGGGACACTGAGCAAATTGTGGGATCATGCCTATCTTACCAACCGGATTCTTCTTTTTCTCTATGAGAGGCATCTGGACAAGCCTCTTCCAGAGCCCTGGCTTCCGGCAGGGCTGCTCCACAACGTGGGAACTGTGTTTCTGCTGAAGTACTACCTCGAGCCTTATCTGGCTCTGCTGGAACAGGCCAGGAGGGAGGAGTCCCCGGTGCTTCCCATGGAACGGCTGACCTTTGGGGTTACCCATGCCGAAACAGGAGGATCCCTGCTGCAGATGTGGGATTTTCCTCTGCCGGTGGTGGAATCGGCCCTGTATCACAATGATCCCCTGGACCCCAACATCATCCATACGGAACTGGTCTGGGCAGTGCATATTGCCGCCCGGTATGCTTACCGGCTGACCGGGATGGACAGTTATGAGTATTTCGACGGGGACACCTTTGATTATCTGGGGATCAGCCGCTCCGGATTTGAAAGTTCCCTGAGACACCACGAGGACCGGCTGACCGGCGGAAACTGAAGCGGCTCCCGCCAGCCCAAGGAGGACGCTCATGAAGACAATAATCAAAAACGGCTACATCGCCACAGTGAACCGGGAGGATCAGGTGTATCCCAGGGGTGCCCTGATGGTGGAAAATGACCGGATTTCCTGGGTGGGCCCCATGGAGGACCTGGTGATGCCGGAAGGCGAAGACGTCAGGGTAATCGATGCCACGGGTCATCTGGTGATACCCGGACTGATCAACGCCCATACCCACAATGTCTATTATCTGATGCGGGGACTGGCCATGGATGCGGAACTGAAGGAGTGGCTGGAGCGGGCTATCTGGCCGGGGCTGATGAGGATTGACCGTCAGGCAGCCTACCAGGGTTCCCTGCTGGGCTGCCTGGAGAATCTTCTGGGCGGGGTGACCTGTGTGGCGGACAACTATTATATGCACCGGGAACGGAAGGAAAATATTGACGGGGTCCTGGAGGCCGCCCTGGACAGCGGGATCCGTCTGTGTATGGCCCGGGGATTTCATGATCTGCAGTTCAATGTGCCGGAGGAATTTCTGGAGACGCCGGAGGAGATCCTGGGGGAATACAGACGGATGGTCAGAACCTGGCACGGCCGGGAGGACCGTATTTTCGTGATGATTTCTCCGGTGAATCTTCTGTACTCCCAGCCGGATACCATACTGCAGGCCGGGGAACTGGCCAGGGAATACGGGTTGTGTCTTCACACCCATGTGGCAGAAGCGGGATTTGAGGTCCGGGAAATACACCGCCGGTACCGGAAACACTACATTGAGGTACTGGACCGGTTGGGGGTGGTGGACGAGCGGTTTCATGCGGTGCACTCCGTGATGATCACCCGGCCGGAAATGGCCATTCTGGCGGAGCGGGGTGCCACTGTGATCTTCAATCCGGCCAGCAACCTGCTGCTGGCTTCCGGCGTGGCTCCCATCGAGGAAATGAAGGAGGCCGGTGTCAGGATTGCCCTGGGAACCGATGCTCCCAATAATACCCAGGACATGATGCAAAGCATGAAACTGGCAGCCATTCTTCCCAGAATCATAAGGCACAATCCTCTGGCGGTAACCTCCAGGGAGGCCCTGAGGATGGCCACCATGGCCGGAGCAGAGGCTCTGGGTCTGGACGACCGGATCGGATCCCTGGAGCCGGGGAAATATGCCGACATCACCATGGTCAGCATGGAGGCCCTTCACAATACCCCGGTGTACGATCCGGTGGCCAACCTGGTCTATTCCGCCCACGCCGGCGATGTCCGTACGGTTATGGTATCGGGAGAGGTACTGGTGGAAGGCGGCCGTCTGGTTCATCATTCGGAAAGTGAAGTAGCAGCAAAGACCGGTGAACTGTGCAGCAGGATGTTCCAT
>JAXGWN010000092.1:0-6633 GCA_040773285.1 Bacillota bacterium | reverse complement strand
CATGCACAACCCGGTGTCCACCCTGGTGTACTCTGCCGGGGAAAACAATGTGGAGACCGTGGTGGTGGATGGAAGGATCATCCTGGACCACTTCAGACCCACTTTTGTGGATGACGAGCGTTCCGTGCTGATCCGGGCCCAGGAACTGGCCGACGAACTGACCGAGACCGCAGGAACCTGTGTCAACAAACACAGACCCTGGCGTTCCCTGGCATACTGATATCTGCTGCCCTCTCCGGAAGGAGAGGGCAGCAGTGCAAAGGAGGAAAATAATGAAGAACTGGTGGCATAGGCTTCTGTGGACTCTGTTGCTTCTGGGAGCCGCCCTTATATTGCAGAAAGCCGGAAGTCTGGCTCTGGAGGCCTGGTACAGGTTCCGGATCAGCCCCTGGATCCTGCTCAGCTTTCCGGGGCCGGTTCTGTTCGGGGCTCTGCTGGCGGGGGAGCATCTCCTGGGTCTCCGGGGCCGGGGAGCCCTGAAGGTGGAGTGGAAGCGGATTCTTCTGCCGGGAGTCCCCCTGCTGCTGGCCTTTACCTGGATGATCTGGGGAGGAATGCTGCTGCCGGCCCTGGGGATCCGCCCGGGGATCAGCATACTGCTGTTCGGGGATACGGTCCGGACGGTCTGTGGTGTGGCAACTGGCTATGTGCTGGTCACCTCCTTCTCCCGGGAGAAGGAGGATACAGAAAACTGTGCAGAAGAAGTCAGTCAATAGAAAAGCCCGGCCGCCGGCCGGGCTTTCTGCTATCTCATCTCAATGGCATCGTTGGGGCAGGAGGACTGGCAGGAACCGCATTCAATGCAGTTGTCCTGGTCAATCCCGTAATGGGACGGGCCCTCGGATATGCACCCGGTGGGGCACTCATCGGCGCAGATCCCGCAGGAAATGCAGGAATCCGTAATAACGAACATGGAATCACCTCCTGTCAGATGGTTATGATGTTCCGCTTATAGGTCAGGTAAAGGGCTTTCAGCTCCTGCAGGGAGACTTTCAGTTCCTGCTGCAGCCGGGATACCTCATCGTAGTTTTCCGCAGCAATCTCCCGGCGGATCCGGGTGAAGAGACTGGTGCTTTCCTCCGAGTCCTTCATCAGGGTGATGCGGCGGCGGTTTATTTCCTCCCAGCGGGCCAGATCCAGAGAGTTGGCGGTGGTGTCATCGTGGATGGGAAGCATCCGGGACACCGCCTTGGCGGCCTGGGGAATGATGTTTGAGGTGATCTCGGTGACCCACTTGATCCGGCAACCGGCTGCATAGGACCGCAGGATGGCGTCGGTAAAGATTCCTCCATCCTTCAGGGCGTCCACCTTGTCAGGGTAGAGGGAAAAGCCCTTCAGGTTTTCCCATACAGTGGCCGGATGGACTCCAAAAAGCCGGTCCCGCTCCGCGGCGGTAAACTCCTCAAACACGTCCTCCTCGCTGCGGTACTGCCGGTCTTTTTCCAGATAGGGAGCCTCTTCGCCTGCTTTCTTGCTGAACTCCTGCTCCAGTTCCCCGGCGCTCCTTCCAGACACCACGGCAGCCCGGATCCCGTCCAGTATGGACTGGTACAGGGCGGCAATGGTCAGATAGGTGTTGGAGTGGGGATTGGGGGAGCGGACCTCAAACCGGGTGGCCATGGGGTTGTCCAGATCCCGGATCAGGCCCACCAGCACCGTCCGGTTCCGGGACGGGGTCTCCAGGGTGTGGCCGATGGAGGCCACGATGCATACCGGAGCCTCAAACCCCGGCTGCAACCGGTTCAGTGCATCGTTGGTGCCGCTGATAAAGGGATTGACCGCCTCGTAGTTTTTCAGGATGCCCATCAGGGCGCCCCAGCCGAACACATTGATATAGTCCCCGGCCATATAGGTGGGGGAAAACAGGTTCCGTACGCTGCCGTTTTTCAGTTTCAGGGCCACCCCCACGTGGGTATGCTCCCCGTTTCCGGCCACCCCTTCCACCGGTTTGGCCATGAAGGATGCCTCCAGACCATGGTTCTGGAAGACCTCCTTGATTTTGGTCCTGGCCAGGAGTTCGTTGTCGGCGGCCTGCAGGGCAGGAGCGTATTTCCAGTCGATTTCCAGCTGTTCCATGATGTGGGACAGGTGCCCGGTGACATCCACCTTGGCCTTGACTCCACCCACCTCTTTGTGACCCATTTCAGCGGCCAGACCGTAATGATCCAGCAGCATCAGGGAGCGCTCCAGGGAGGTGCGCACCAGGCCCTTGGTCCGTTTCCAGTACTGCTCCTGCATGATTTGGGAGGAACGGAGCTCATCTACGTTGGCCTCTTCCTCCGGGGTCTTCACCCAGAACTCCAGTTCTGTGGCCGAAGTGAGGATCACGTCCTCCACCTCATCTGCACTGATCTGCAGCTGGGCGGTCACTTCCGGATAGTCATACAGCAGGCTCATGATTTCTTTTTTGAAATGGCTGACGGCAGACTGGAGAATGCTTCTGGAATCGATTCTCCGGCCGTTATGGTTCAGGAAGGAGGGGATCCTCAGGGTCCCCACCGGCTTGCCGGTGGCAGGATCCAGATGCTCATAGTTATAGTCCACGAACCAGCGGACCGAGGAATCCGGAAGCAGGTCCACCTTGCCGTTGTTGAGGGTGGCGATGCCGGTCAGCACAACACTGGAGCCGTCGGTCTGCACTCCGGTGGCCAGAAACTGTTCGATGTCCTCCAGAAACAGTCCGATGGGAATTTTTTCATCGGTGTCGTTGCCCCCCAGGTCCACACCCACCAGAGAGACAAAACGGATCTCCGGGTGTTTCCTCAGAAGATCGGCCAGTTCCTCCAGGGAATGGCGGTCACTCTGGACGTAGTAGAGGAGATCGTATGAGAGCATGGAATCCATATGGTTTATCATATCTTCAACTCCTTCGGTTCCTTAAAAAAACATAGTATTAGAATACCGCAATTCCCTGAAAAGTAAAGGCAAAGAACGGCAATGTCCCGGGAACTGCCCACAAGAATTATACCCTGCCGGAGGCCGGATGGTAAGGGAAAAAACTGATCGGGATCCGGATTGGTGGAAAGCAGCGGAAAATGGCAAAAAAATCAGGAAATACCGGGGAATTCCCCATAGAACCGGTTCAGAATCCCTGCCCTCTATAGTATGATATAGGTAAGTGTGACAAACTGCAAAACGCACGATTCCCTGCGGAAATCTGTTATAATGAAATGTCTGAAAGAATACAGCAGGAGGGATGGCCATGGCCACAGGCAGAGGAAAAAAAGACAACAAGGCGGTACAGACCGAACTGAAGGCCAGGGTGGCCGGCATTGTGATGCTGGGAACCGGGGCGTTTCTTCTGGTCAGCCTGATCCTGCTTTCCGGTGGAGGAGCAACCGCAGATCAGATCGGGCCGGCCGGCGGCTTTCTGGCCCGCAGCCTCCTGGGGCTGTTCGGCCGGGGCAGCTGGTTCGTGCCGGTCCTTTTCATATTTCTGGGGATCACTTTTGTGCTGGGCTGGGGGGAAAAAGCCGGCCGCAGAATTCATACAGCCGGCTTTCTGCTGCTGCTGACCGGATTCCTTGGGGTGTTCAGTGTGGAGGCCGTGGAGGGACTGACGTTTCTGACCGCTGCCCGTCAGGGCCTGGAGGGCAGCGGAGGCGGGGTGATCGGCGCAGTGTCCGCCTATGGACTGCGCCGGGCGTTCGGCCGGGTGGGAGCCTACATTCTGCTGGGAGTTCTCAGTCTGGCTGGTCTGGTGCTGCTGACCGACGGTTTCCGGCTGCGGCTCCCCCTGAAGTTCCTCAACTTTCCCGGCCGTCTCCTGAAGGCGCGGAAAAAGGCTGCCGGCGCCAGAAGACCGGCCCGGCCGGAGGCGCAGCCTGAGAGACCGGAGGAACTGTCACAGAACCTGGGTCCGGTGATCAGCCGGGGGCCGGGAGACGATGAGTCCTATCTCAGTGTAAAAACCGTCCTCATGGACGATGAACTGGGCCGGGGAACCGGAAAGAAACGGCCGGATCCCCAGGCGGCTCCTCCGGCGGGGGCAGGCCCCCGTCCGGCAGCTGCGGAGACGGAGCCGGAGTCTTCCGGAGCCGATGAGCCCATGCTGGAAAAACAGATGGAGTTCTGTCTGTCGCCGGAGTGTCTTGAATCGGCGGCGGGAAAACACTGGAAACTGCCGCCCCTTACCCTGCTGAAGGCGCCCCTGGCCACAGACCGCCGGGAAGCCCAGGAGGAGATTCAGCGGACCGCCCGTCTGCTGGAGGAAACTCTGGACAGTTTCGGGGTGAAACTGAAAATTGATGAGGTCAGCTGCGGGCCCGCCCTGACCCGGTATGAGGCCAGGCTGGCTCCGGGGATCAAGGTCAGCAAGATTCTCAGGCTTTCCGACGATCTGGCTCTCAGCCTAGCGGCTCCCAGCATCCGGATCGAGGCCCCTATCCCCGGGAAGGCGGCCATTGGGATCGAGGTGCCCAACCGGGTGGTGGCCGAGGTGCCCATCCGCCAGCTGCTGGCGGACCGGGGATACCAGGATACCAAAGGCAGTCTGGTGGTGGTCCTGGGCCGGGACATCGGAGGGGAGATCGTCTCCGCCGATCTGGCCAAAATGCCCCACCTGCTGGTGGCGGGAGCCACCGGCTCGGGAAAATCAGTGTGCATGAACACCCTGATCTGCAGCCTGCTGTACCGGTACACCCCGGACGAACTGAAAATTCTGCTGGTGGACCCCAAGAAGGTGGAACTGAATCAGTATAATGATATTCCCCATCTGGTGGCCCCGGTGGTCACAGATCCCAAGAAGGCGGCCACGGCCCTCCGCTGGATGACCGCAGAGATGGAGAACCGCTATTCCCTGTTTGCAGGGATGGGGGTCAAGGATATTTATGGATACAACCGCAGGATCCAGGAGGACCGGCGGGACGGGAAGAAACGGGCCCGGATGCCGTATCTGGCCATCTTTATCGATGAGCTGGCCGACCTGATGATGGTGGCACCGGCGGACGTCGAGGATTCCATCTGCCGGCTGGCCCAGATGGCCAGGGCGGCAGGGATGCACCTGATCGTGGCCACCCAGCGTCCCTCGGTCAATGTCATCACCGGCCTGATCAAGGCCAATATACCCAGCCGGATTGCCTTTGCGGTCTCCTCCCAGGTGGATTCCAGAACCATTCTGGATGGCGCCGGGGCAGAAGAACTTCTGGGCCGGGGGGATATGCTGTTTGCCCCGGTGGGGCTCAATAAGCCCAGACGGGTTCAGGGGGCCTTCATCTCGGACCGGGAGGTCCAGAAGGTGGTGGAATTCCTGAAGGAGCAGGGTAAACCGGAATACCTGCAGGGTATAGAGATGCTGGATAAGGAGGAAGATGCCCCGGATGAGGTGGCCGGAGGGGAATCCGATGAACTGCTGCCGGAGGCGGCCGCCCTGGTGATTGAGACCGGACAGGCCAGCATCTCCATGCTGCAGCGCCGCCTGAAGGTGGGCTACAGCCGGGCCGCCCGCCTGATCGACCAGCTGGAGGAAAAGCAGGTGGTGGGCGGCTATGAGGGATCCAAGGCCCGGAAAGTCCTGATGGGATGGGACGGCTACCAGAGCATTTTCGGAAACGGAAGCGGGGACCGGGATGACTGAGATAAGCTACCGGGAAGCCCTGGAACTGGAAACCCCTGTATTCATTGATGTGCGCTCCCCGGGGGAATATGCCGAGGATCACATTCCCGGAGCGGTGAACGTACCGCTGCTGGACGATGAGCAGAGAAAAATTGTGGGAACCATCTATAAGCACGAAGGCCAGGAGGAGGCCCGGACCACGGGACTGAAACTGGTGATGCCGGAACTGTCTGAGAAAGTGGGAGCCATTGGGGACCTGGAGGGCCAGGGACCCCTGGTGATCTACTGCTGGCGGGGGGGGATGCGCTCCCGGAGCATGGCCACCCTGCTGGAACTGCTGGGCCACAATGTGTATAAACTGAGAGGCGGATACAAGGAGTACCGGGCTGCCGTAATGGAGGCTCTGGAGGATCCGGAGAAGGGAATTTCTTTTCCTCCCCTGTATGTCCTCTACGGGCTTACCGGCTGCGGGAAAACCGAGATCCTGCAGGAACTGGCCCGCCGGCAGATGCCGGTGCTGGATCTGGAGGGATACGCCAACCACCGGGGCTCCGTGTTCGGTTCCGTGGGCCTTGGGGAGCAGCCCTCCCAGAAAATGTTCGAATCAAGACTCCTTCAGGCTCTGGCCCGGGTTCCCGCCGGCTCACCGGCGGCCACCGAAGGGGAGAGCCGGAAAATCGGCCGGCTGTTCAATCCGGAACGGTTTTTTGATCACCTGCTGTCCTCCCGGCGGATCCTGATTTATGACACCGTGGAAAACCGGGTCCGCAGGATTGTCCGGGAGTATGCCGGAACCGGCACGCCGGAGGAAATGCTGGGTGCAGTCCATTACCTGGGGCGGCGGATCGGCCGCAGCCGGGTGGAGCATTACAGCAGCCTGATCCGTCAGGGAAACTATGAACCGGTGGTGGAGGACCTGCTGGTCCGGTATTACGACCCCCTGTACCGGCATCCGGATGGTCCTTCCGGGGAGTACTGGTCCTCGGTATCCTCCGGGGATATAGCGGCTGCGGCCGATGAGATTGAAGCGATTATGTATTCAAAGGAGTAAGTCCGATGACCGATCTGAGCCGTACACT
>JAXGWN010000091.1:0-6637 GCA_040773285.1 Bacillota bacterium | reverse complement strand
CTGCCGGGTAATCTTTCTTTCTGTTTCCACCGTCACCGATTCAGAGTGGCTCCTCATGATGGGCACCCGGACCGTGGTGGCGGTTATTTTCATTTCCGGTGATCCCATGATCTTTCTGGTCTCCAGGATCATCTTCATCTCTTCGTTGGTATAGAAGTTGTCCTGGAACACATCGATATGGGGGATCAGGTTCATGGCAATCTGGTGCTGGAACACCTCCGGCTCCGCCGGCCGTCCCTCCAGAAGTCCCCGGGTCTGGTTCTCCAGCTCGTCCATGGCCTCCTGCCCTGCCCCGCTGACCGCCTGGTAGGTGGAAACGATCACCCGGCGTATGGGGGAGAGTGCATGGATCGGCTGCAGAGCCACCACCATCTGAATGGTGGAACAGTTGGGGTTGGCAATGATTCCCTTGTGACCCTTCAGGGCCTCCGGGTTCACCTCCGGCACCACGAGAGGCACCTCCGGGTCCATCCGGAAGGCACTTCCGTTATCGATCACCACAGCCCCCCGTTTTACTGCCTCATGGGCATAGAGGGTGCTGGCCTTTCCGCCGGCGAAAAGTGCCAGATCCACCCCTTCAAAAGCCTCCGGAGTGGTCTCCTCAATGGTATACTCCTGTCCCCGGAAAACCAGTTTCTTTCCTGCGGAACGGCTGGTGGCCAGCAGTTTCAGTCCGTCCACCGGAAAATTTCTCTCCTCCAGCACCTGCAAAATGGTGGAGCCCACCGCTCCGGTGCCCACCACAGCAACTTGAATTCCCATGATCCTGTCTCCTGTCCTTGGTTATAGTCTGTATTCCCCGGCGTCCTCGATGACCACCGGAAAGTCAATGGCCCCGTCCGGGGTCCGGAAATTTTTGCTTATTTTTCTCTGGGCGGCCAGGGAGACCTCCCGGAAATCATAATAGGTGTACTCTTTGTTCTCGCTGTCCAGTTTCTTCTTCAGAGCCTCACACTTGCTGCAGTTCTTCATTCCCACGACAACCATATGGATCCCCTCCTATAACAGTTTGTCCAGCCCGATCAGCAGGCGGTCTTTGTCCATGACCCCCCGGATGGCCAGAACCACGCCCGGCATGAAGGACTCCCGGTTGATGCTGTCGTGCCGGATGGTGAGGATCTGGCCCAGCCCGCCGAAGATCACTTCCTGGTGGGCCACCCGTCCCGGCAGCCGCACCGAATGGATCCGGATCCCCTCATAGTCGGCGCCCCTGGCGCCCTCCAGCAGTTCCTTCTCCTCCGGATGCCCCTGGGCATGGGCCTCGCGGACCTGGCCGATCAGGGCGGCGGTGGACAGGGCGGTGCCGGAAGGGGCGTCCAGTTTCCGGTCATGGTGATACTCAATGATCTCCACCTCCGGCATATACCGGGCTGCCCGGGCGGCAAACTCCATCATCAGGATGGCCCCGATGGCGAAGTTGGAGGCGATCAGCCCGCCCAGGGTGCCTTCCATCTTTTCACCCAGATCTTTTTTCTGTTCCTCGGAAAGTCCCGTAGCCCCGATCACCGGGCGCACCCCGGCCCGGATGGCCTGCAATGCGTTTCTGTAGACCGATTCCGGAGTGGTGAAATCCACCATGACATCGGGAGTTCCCTCCTCGATGGCCTCCGCCAGACTGGCGGTCACCTGTACCCCCGGCACGTCAACTCCGGCAATCTCCCCTATGTTGTCCCCCTGGCGGATCAGATCCACCGCGGCGGTTACCTCCATGCCTTCAGCAGCAGTCACGGCACGGACCACTTCCTGGCCCATCTTGCCGCAGGCTCCGCATACCAGAACCCTTATGTTTCCCATGGTATCCCTCCGTTTCTGTAAAAAAAAGCCACAAGCATAAGCCTGTGACAGAGCGTTACAGTTTATGCTCGCCAAAAAGCGCTCCACCTGGGTGGCAGTCCTGCACCTGTTCGATGCAGTCCCAGCATAACAGCCGGCGCTGTCACACTTCGGCAGGCAACCCTTTCAGATGGTTCATCGCTTCCGGCTCTTCCATCGTACTGATGTTGTCTGCACCTCAGATTGGTGAGTAATAATCATATATATTGAAACTAACAGATTTACTCCGGCTTGTCAAACATTTCCCGGGCCATATAGCGCTTCACCCGGATATCCTGGTCGCTGTCCAGCCGGTACAGCTGACACAGTTCCAGAATCCGGGAACAGGTCCTTTTGTCCAGCACCTCCTCCAGCTGACTGAGGCTGAAATTGCTGGTAAACACCGTGGTCAGCCGGTGATTCACCCGGTAATTGATCATGTTGTACAGCCGTCCGGCGGTCCACTCACTATAGTTGTGGGCACCCAGGTCATCCAGAATCAGCACCGGCACCGTCCGGATGGACTGCATCAGGGTCAGTTCATCGGTGTCATTTTTATTGCTGAAGGTGGCCCTCAGTTCATCCAGCAGATCCGGCACCACCACGAACAGGACCTCCCGGCCCCGGGCGATCAGTTCGTTGGCGATACAGGCTGCCAACAGGGTCTTTCCACTGCCCACCGAACCGAAAATGTACATACCCCGGTGGTCCGGCCGGTCGTCTGCCACTTCCTGAACCAGAGTCCTGGCGGCTCCCAGGCACTTCAGCGCTCCCTGGCGCATGCTGCCCCGGGATCCGGGGCTTTTTTTGTCCTCCGGATAATAGGACAGATCAAAATCGTCGAACCGCCGGTTCCGGTATTCCCCATCCAGCCGGGCATGACGGAAGCGGTGCTCCAGCGCCTTCTGCCGCATGCAGCCGCAGACCCGGGCACTGTCCCCTTCCGGGATCAGGCCCCGTCCACCGCACAGAGGACACACATCCCCGGTGGTTTCCGGTTCCCCTGGCACCCCCAGGCTTTCCCTTTTTCTGGCAGCCTGGCGGATTTCCTCCATCATTTTCTGAATGTTTTTTTCCATACTGCCCACCTAATTCATTACCAGGTCGTCGTAACCGGATTTCCCCGCATCCGGGGTGTCCCCGTCTCCGCTTGCCCTGTCCGGAGCCGGTTCACGGCGGCGGACCGCCGGCTTCTTCTTCCCGAAGGACTGTTCCTCCTCCCGGGCCGCCCGGGCACTGCGGATTCCCTTTTTCTCCCAGCTGCGCAAAATGGTATCAATGTATTTAAAATTCAGTTTATCCCGGGACACCGCTGAGCGCAGGGCCTCAAACACCAGTTCCTCACTGTAGTGATCCCCGTCCAGCCATTCCCGCAGATATCCGGTTTCCATGGGACTCAGCAGCCTGCCGAACTCTTTTTCAAACACCGTATACACCGGATCCCGTTCTTTGAGTTTTTCCTGTTTCTGTTCCTGAAGGCGGCTGCGGAACTCCTCTTCCCTACGGACCATGGCCTCCCCCACCCGTTCCATCAGGGGATCCAGGGAAAATACCGGCCGGCGTTTTCCCTCCTCCGGCAGATATTCCTGCACAATGTCCAGACAGCGCTTTTCCGCCAGGGAAGCGATTGCCGCCTGCAGTTCCGGAACCGGAATATCCAGCCGCAGGGACAGATCCCCCAGATCCGGATAGTAATCCCGGTCCTGCTGGCCCATGGCCATCAGCACCAGGATCAGCACCAGTTCCCGTTCATCCAGTCCGATTCTGCGATAACTCCACAGCAGTTCCGGGGGAACCCCCAGAACGCCCTGTCTCAATATTCCGGATAGTACTTTTGCCTTCATCATCTCACCCGTTTCCTGCCCATCTGCCGTGATTATACCACGAATCAAAGAAGAAGCGCCGCACCGGCGGCGCTTCCCACTAAAAATCTTTATCGGTCGCTTCTGTGTTTTTCCACAAACCGTTCGATCCGGTTCAGGGCCTCCTTCAGGTTCTCCATGGAGTAGGCATAGGAGATCCTCAGGTGCCCGGCCCCGCCGGGCCCGAAGGCGGATCCCGGAACCACCGCCACCGATTCCTCCTCCAGAAGTCTCTCGGCAAAATCGTTTTCGTCCATTCCGGTTATGGCGATGGACGGAAACAGATAAAAGGCACCCTCCGCCTCGAAGCAGGTGAGTCCAATCTCATTGAACCGCTTCACCAGATACTTCCTGCGGATGTCGTACTGCTCCACCATATACTTCACGGAGTCCCTGCTGTTGTCCAGGGCCTCCACCGCAGCCACCTGGCTCATGATGGGGGCACACAGCATGGTGTACTGGTGGATCTTCAGCATCTGTCCGATGAGTTCCACGGGGCCGCAGACGTAACCCACCCGCCAGCCGGTCATGGCAAATCCCTTGGACAGGCCGTTTATCACGATGGTCCGCTCCCACATACCCGGCAGGGAGGCGATGCTCACATGATGCAGACCGTTGTAGGTCAGTTCAGAATAAATCTCATCGCTGATCACCACCAGGTCATGCTCAATGGCAATGGCCGCCACCTCTTCCAGTTCCTCCCGGGTCATGATGGCACCGGTGGGATTGCTGGGATAAGGAACAATCAGGACTTTTGTGTTTTCTGTAATGGCCGCCCGCAGCAGTTCCGGGGTCAGCTTGAACCGGTCCTCATCCCGGGTATGGATGTAAACCGTCTTTCCGCCACACAGGGAAATCCCCGGTTCATAGGAAACATAACAAGGTTCCGGCACCAGCACCTCGTCACCGGGACTCACCAGGGTCCTAAGGGTAATGTCCATGGCCTCACTGGTGCCCACGGTAATCACGATCTCATTGGCAGGATTGTAACGGATGGAGTACTGCTCATCCAGATACCGGGCCACTGCCTCCCGCAGTTCCATGGTTCCATAGTTGGAAGTATAGGTGGTCATGCCGGCATTGATGGAATCGATGGCCGCCTTCCGGATGTTGTCCGGAGTCACAAAATCCGGTTCACCCACTCCCAGGGAGATGACTCCCTCGGTACTGGCCACCAGATCAAAAAACCGCCGGATGCCGGAGGGTTTCAGCCCTTTGACCGCCGGGGATATAAATTTGTCATAGTTCATACGGATCCCTCCCTGTACGTTGGGCAAAAAGCCCTTGAAAAACATAATACCGCACTTTTCCCCCCGGTACAACCGGAAACCGGATATGTGCGCTACGGATTTAACCGTTTTTTTCTCCGCCTGCCCCACAGCACCAGTAGAACCAAAAGCAGCAGCAAGGCGGCGGGCGGGCCCAACAGCAACAGAGGATACATCACTCCGGGAGACGCAAGGGTTCCCCGGATACGGTCCCCGGCCGTAATCTCTTCCCGGGTGTACAGCGATATCTCCAGGTCCCCCTCCGGAAGCCCTTCGAAACTCCCCTCATAAAGCCCTTTTTCCACCGGCACCAGTTCCTGGGAGGAGGCGATCACATACGGGGCCATCTCCGGGGTAAAAACCCTTACCTCAAGTTTTCCAAATTCCCGCCAGCCGGCCGCCGGATTCAGCAGATAGCGCACCGTATACACCGGATCCCTGGTGGAGCTGCGGTCCATGGAACCGGAAATCCGGTACTGCACCTCCACGATGCGGGGCACATTTTCCTCAAAGGGAACCTGGAAGGCCAGCACATAGTACCGTTGCTGCCAGGACAGATTCATCAGGTCATGGTCGGAGGCCATGGGGTTTCCCCCGTCAAAAGCCTGCTGAAGTCCGGACGCTCTCAGGACCCACATCTGGTCATCCGAAAGAACCTCCATGGCCCCATCGGAAGGATTCTCCGGCCAGCCGGACAGCAGCAGTTCCCGGAGTGTGGTCTGTCTTTCAGTCCGCTCGACCCGGTACCCGTCTGTGGGGTCCGACTGCTGCCCGTCGGTCCAGGCAGAGGTCACAAAGTCCGGAGACTCTCCCAGGACGGCAATCTCCACCTCACCGGTTCCTCGGATCCAGGACGTCAGCTGTATCCTGCCGGATTCATCCCAGGAAAACCCGTTGAAATTCCTGGACACCCCCCGGGTCCGCTGCGGATCCAGGGTAAAATCAACCCCAAAGTTTACTTCCTCTCCCCGGGTCACCTCCACCTGGAAGGTATGGAGCGTCACCGGGGCCAAGGGATCCATAAGCCCTCCGGAAAGCCGGTTCACCCCATCAAGAACTGCAGCGAAATCCCCATCGTCCCCTGCAGGGGCCCCGGGCAGCACCTGGACCGGCACCTTTTCGCCATCCACCAGAATCACCGGAGGAAAGGCAGAAAGATCCTCCAGGGAACCCACCAGGGGAAAAGCCATATCCACAGTCTGACTCCCGGGTTCCTCATGGACCATCCGGTAGATGGCCCTGGCCTCACCCTGCAGGGCATACTCCAGTCCGTCAAAGGACCTGAAATCCAGTTCCAGCAGTTCCTCCTCCACCCGGACAGCACTGTCCCCGGGCAGGGGCATAAGGCCCGTGGAGGGATGGGTCTCCCAGACCACCGGGCCGGAATTGGCCAAAACCACAGAGGGCACCAGGCAGAAAAGAAGCAGCCATAAAAACAGGAGTTTTTTCATAATACGCACCTCTCTATCCGATTCTATTCTAACAGGCGGCAAGAAGACGGTCAAAGTTCCCGCTAAAAGCAAAGCAGACCAGGTTTCCCTGATCTGCAATGGCTGGGCTGGCTGGATTCGAACCAACGCATGCCGGGACCAAAACCCGGTGCCTTACCGCTTGGCGACAGCCCATTATGTGGTGGAGGAAGCTGGATTCGAACCAGCGAAGGCGTTGCCAGCAGATTTACAGTCTGCCCCCTTT
>JAXGWN010000090.1:0-6766 GCA_040773285.1 Bacillota bacterium | reverse complement strand
TGCTGGATCTGGTGAAGGATGAGTTCGATGACGCTAAGGCCGCCGGACTGGACAAGATCCTTTCCGAACTGACCGCTGCGGAGAAGAAATCCTCTGAGGACAGTGCCGAAGTGGTCTGCCCTCCCGAGAAAGTCTGCACAGCGGACATTCCCGGGATCGAGATCCTGGATCTGGAGGACGCTGTCCGGGAACTGTGGAAAGCCGGAATCTATGCCGCCAGCGGCATGGGCTGCACCGGTCCCATCGTCCGGATGGCCGAAGAGGACTTCGAGAAATCAACCGAAATCCTGAAAGCCAAAGGATACATTTAAACAGCACCAACCAGACCGCTCCGGTTCGCCGGAGCGGTTTTTTTGGTATAATCAGGAAAAGAGTCCTGGAGGGATTTATGGACACTGTGCACCTGGAAAAGGAAATGGAGACCCTGCTGATTCCTCTGCAGGCCAGAGCCAGGGATGCCCGCAGCAGGCGCCCTGTTCTGGGGGACCGGTATGCGGCGGAACTGGCGGACCGGCTGGAAGGGGTAAAGGCCTGGCATATTCCTGCCAAAACCCGGCTCATGATGTGTATGCGGGCACGGATCCTCGACCGGCTGACCCTGGAACATCTGGAGACGAATCCCGGCTGTCTGGTAATCCAGACCGGCTGCGGTCTGGACAGCCGCAGAGAAAGGCTGGGAAAGCCGGTGCCCTGGGTGGATTTGGATCTTCCCCCGGTGATCCGGCTGAGAGGGCAGTATCTGAACGAAGAAGATGGCTACACGATGGTGGGGGCTCCGGTCCAGGAAACCGGCTGGATCCGGGATCTGCCGGAGGCGCCCGGGGTACCACTGGTTCTGGCGGAGGGGCTTTTCATGTACCTGTCTCCGGAGGATCTGGCCACGGCTCTGGGCACTCTGAAAGAGCGGCTGGGGGAGTTCCGGTTGGTGGCTGATGTATTCAGCCTGCTGAGCGTCCGCCGGATGGAGCGGCATCCGCTTCTGAACCGCACCGGTGCCCGGATCCGCTGGGGAATGGACCGGCCGGAGGAACTGGAAGGGATGCTGTCTGGTCTCCGGGTGGACCGGGAGATCCGTTTTACGGATCCGGAAAGTCTGGAGGGGCTGAGCCTCATCTGGCGGACTGTTTTCCGGCTGGCCGGAAAAATACCGGCGGCCGCAGACGCCCACCGGATCCTGGTCTGCCAGGCCATATAAAGAAGAGGCTGCCTGAGGCAGCCCCGGAACCAATTATATCTTTTCGAATTCGTCCGTGCCCACACCGCAGTCCGGGCATACCCAGTCTTCGGGCAGATCGGCAAAGGAAGTGCCGGGAGCAATATCCCCATCGGGATCTCCCACAGCGGGATCATAAACGTAGCCACAGACGGAGCACTGGTATTTATCCATTGTCATTCCTCCTTGGTTTTTGTGATTCCATTGTACAACAGAAGTGCCGGATATTGTAGTGAAAAATCAGATGAGCAAGCGAATCAGACAGGAGGATCGGATATGTTCAGTATAGCCACATTCAACGTGAACTCCATGAAGGTGAGATTCCCTATTGTCAGGGACTGGCTGCAGACCGCCGCCCCGGACGTGGTGGCCTTTCAGGAGCTGAAGGGGCAGGAGGTAATATTTCCCCGGGAGGAACTGCAGGAACTGGGGTATGAATCCTGTGTCCACGGGCAGAAAACCTATAACGGGGTGGCCATTATTTCCCGGTTGCCGGTGGAGGAGATGCGGATTCCGGAGACCGGGTTCTGTGCTCCCGGGGAGGCCCGTATTATCATGGCGAAGGTGGCCGGTATCTGGGTGGTGAACACCTATGTTCCCCAGGGACAGAAGGTGGGCTCCGACAAGTTTGCCTACAAACTGGACTTCCTGCGGGGAATGGGGGAGTTTCTGGAGGAGGAGGGACTCCTGAAGGAGCGCACCATCTGGCTGGGAGACCTGAACGTTGCTCCGGACGACCGGGACGTACACGACCCGGAAAGGCTCCGGGGAGAAGTGGGCTTTCATCCGGACGAACAGGAGGCTCTCCGGGTGGCCTCCCGGGGAATGGAGGATGTGTTCCGCCGCCATGTGACGGAAGGTGGCCACTACACCTTCTGGGATTACCGGGTCCCCAACGGTTTCAAAAGAAATCTGGGATGGAGGATCGATCACATTCTGGCCACTGAGGAACTGGCTCAGCGTTCCCTGGACAGCCGGGTGGACCGTGACCTGCGGGCTCTGGAGAAACCGTCGGATCATGCTCCCCTGGTCGCCACTTTTGATATCTGAGATTCTGAATTGCGGTGACCACTAATAGTAAAGGGACGGAGCCGCAGCTCCGTCCCTGTTCATTTTATGGTTCCTCCGGGGCTTCCCGGATTTCCTTTTCCAGCCGTTTCAGCAGGCTGGCCACCGGAACGATCTCATGGATGTCTCCCACATTGGCTCCGCAGAATACCAGACCGTCTTCTCCCTGGACCGCATCGATCAGGGCCTGGGAAATACAGTAAGGTGTGGTGGCCGGATTGCAGGTGGTGAGGCAATTGAAGCAGCGTTTCACCGGCAGGGTGCCCAGCTCATTCATCTTTCTGGTGAACGGGGTACTGACCGCCCGGCCCGGCAGGCCCACCGGAGACCGGATGATCTCGACATCCTCCGGAGCAGCGGACAGGTATGCCTCTTTGAAGGCGGGATCTGCGTCACACTCCTGTGTGGCCACAAATACAGTTCCCAGCTGGGCGCCGGCAGCACCCAGGTGGAGCATTCTGGCGATGTCCCGTCCGTTTCTCAGTCCTCCGGCAGCGATTACCGGTATCTTCAGGTTCAGTGACCGGACGGTGGCCAGTACGTCCTGCAGCAGTTTTTCCAGGGAAAAGGCCGGTTCATCCAGCTGTTCCGGGGCAAAGCCCAGATGGCCTCCGGCCAGGGGGCCTTCCACCACCAGGGCGTCGGGAAGACGACCTTCCCGGGAATAGCGGCCCACCAGCACCTTGGCTGCCTTGCCGGAACTGACAATAGGCACAATGGCTGTGGAGGAGCCCTTCACCAGGGAGGGAAGCTCCAGAGGAAGGCCGGCGCCTGAAATAATCAGATCGATGCCTTCTTCCACGGCTGCCTGGACCATCTCCCGGTAATGGGTCATGGCCACCATGAAATTTACCCCGATAATGCCTCCACGGGCCAGTTGCCGGGCATTCTTAATTTCCCTTCTCAGGGCCCGGAGATTGGCCTGCAGGGGGCTGCGGTTAAAATCCGGCTCCCGGTATCCGATCTGCACACCGGATATGATGCCGATGGCACCTCCGGCTGCCACGGCTCCTGCCAGATGCGATCCGGATACCCCGATGCCCATTCCCCCCTGGATAATGGGGAGGCGGGACACCAGGGAACCGATTTTAAGTTCTGGTATGTTCAAAAAATTCACCTCAGGTTTCTATTGTAGTTCGACATTCAAACTATATACGGTGCAGCCGGGTTTGTCAATCGGAGGCACCCGCCGGGAACAGGCATTCCAGCAGTTCTCCGGCCTGGATGGTACCGAAGTAATGGTCCACCCGGAGACCGGACAGGAACGTTTCCAGTTCCTTTCTTTCGAAGCGCAGACCCTGCATCTTCTCCTCCAGCCCGGAGATGTCCAGCCGGGAGAAGAAGTCACCAAATATCCTTATCTCCCGGATCCGGCCTTTGTCCACATCCAGATGAAACTCCACGCCCCCTCCGGGATAGCGGCCGGAACGGACCAGGGAGAACCGGGGGGAATGACCGTAATTCCAGTCCCAGTTCCGGAACCGGGCCTCAGCAATCTCTTCGATGGCCTTCAGATCCTCCGGTGTGGGTTCGTAGCGCTGCACTTCCTCCAGTCCGAAGGAACGGACGATCTCATTGATGAGACGGTCCCGGAACTCCCCGATGGGCCAGGGGTTCTCCAGATGGTCGGCAATCCTGGTAACCCTGGAGCGGACCGATCTGACCCCCTTGGAGGCCATCTTGTCCGGCCGGGATTTAAGGGCCAGGGCCAGGTTCCCGAGATTGGTGGAGTAAAGCATGGAGCCGTGGTGCAGTACCCGGTTCCGGTAATAGTACTGAGCGTTTCCGGAGAACTTCCGGCCACCGATCAGGATGTCGTTGCGGCCGGAGACCTCTGCGGGAATCCCCATGGACTGCAGGGCGGCCGCCACCGGCCGGGTGAACCGCTCAAAGTCCGGACCTACGCTGTCCCGGTTTTCCGTTATAAAGGTAAACAGGAGATTCCCCTCATCCATATAAATGCAGCCGCCACCGGACAGGCGGCGTACCACATGAAGTCCCTGGCTGCGGACATACTCCTCATTGATCTCCTCCAGTGTGTTCTGATTTTTTCCCAGCAGGCAGGTGGGCTCCGTGATCCAGAAGATCATCAGGTCATCGGTAAAAGGACTATGCTTAAGAAAATATTCCTCCTGGGCCTGATTGAAGGCGGGATCCAGGGACTGACTGATAATGTATCTCATAACCGATCCTTTCCAGTGATGTGACAAAGGTGTCCGGATTCATTATAATACAGAGAGATTTCAGGGACAACGGGAGGCAGAAATGAGTAAATTTGACAAGGTTATGTAGCATATGCAGAAACATGAGGTGGTGGAGCTGGCCGCTTCGCTGGTGAGAATACCCGGTCATTACAAACTGTCCGGCGGAGAGACCGCCGTGGCGGAGGCCATCCGGGACTATCTGGAAGGACAGAAGATCCAGGTCCGGTTGCGGGAGGTGTTCGACGGACGGTGCAACGTCTATGGGAGTCTGAAAGGGAGCCGCCCGGGGAAGACCCTGCTCCTGTGCGGACATATTGATACGGTGCTTCCGGATGGAATGGAGCATGAACCTTTTGCCGGAGAGGTCCGTGAGGGCCGCCTATGGGGCCGGGGTGCCGTGGATATGAAAGGCGGCGTGGCCGCCATGCTGGCTGCCATGGCGGCCATCCGCAGGAGTGGTGTGGATTTTGCCGGGGAGATCCGGTTTGCCGGAGTGGTGGGGGAGGAATCCCCCAACAATTCGGAGGGAGCCAGGGCCCTGGTGCAGGATCTGCCCCCGGCAGACTACGGAATTATCGGGGAGGCCACCGGCCTGAAGGTGGCGGTCTTCCATAAGGGGATGAGCTGGCTTAGGGTGGATGTCCGGGGGAAGGCTTCCCATGCCAGCAAACCGGAAAACGGTGTGAACGCCATCAGCGGGGCAGCCCGGATGATTCTCGCTCTGGAGGAGACCCTGGTGCCGTCCCTGCGGGAGAAAACCCATCCCCATGTCAGTGTTCCCACCATCAGCATCGGGCGGATTGAAGGGGGCATGCAGAACAATATTGTACCGGAACACTGCTGGTTCTCCATGGACAGACGCTATATTCCGGGAGAAACCATTGCCTCTGTGAAACGGGAAATTGAGGAATGCCTGGAAAAGGTGGCAGCCACCATGCCGGGTCTTTCCTTTGTCCTGTCCGAGGAGGACGCCACCGAGGGCCGGGGAACCCTGGAGACCGGGGAAGGAACGGTCAGCGCTGCCTGTTCGGAAGCCGGCAGGATGGTGCTGGGAGAAGGTCTGCCGGTGGGAGGCGTGGACTACTGGACCGACGGAGCCCATCTGTTCGCCCAGGGGACAGAGACCGTGGTGCTGGGACCGGGGAATATCGCCCAGGCCCACAGTGCGGTGGAGTATGTGGATCTGGATCAGCTGACCTGCGCGGCTGAAATCTATGCGGCTGCTGCTTTGAAGCTGCTGGAGGCAGGTGAGGAAGTGTGAAGCGCCGGTACAATGAAATTGCCCGGGCTCTTGCCCTGGCGGCCACTGCCCATGAGAAACAGAGAAGAAAAGGAAACGGAACCCCCTATTTTGTTCACCCTGCGGAGGTGGCCATGCTGCTGATCGAAGAGGACGCTCCCCAGGAGGTGGTGGTGGCCGGAATCCTCCATGATCTGCTGGAGGATACAAAGGTGACTCCTGAGGAGATCCGGGAGGGTTTCGGCGATACGGTTCTGGAGCTGGTCACCGAGGTCAGCGAGGTGATCAATCCGGTGGAAAAGGAGTGCTGGGAGGCCAGGAAGGAGCGTTCCATTGCCAAGCTTCCCCAGATGAGCCAGGGAGCCCTCCTGATCACCTGTGCGGACAAGCTGAGCAATCTCCGTAGTATCTACCAGGATGAAAAGCTGGAGGGAAGCCGGGTCTGGGAGAAATTCAACCGGGGCCAGTCCCAGCAGCTGTGGTATTACCGGAGCATTCTGGAGGGACTGAAACCCCTGGAGGGGACCGGACTGTATGGGGAACTGAAGCGCTATATGGATCTGGTGTTCGGAGAACACCGGGATGACAGATAAAGGAGTATCTATGGATAAAAAAACAGATATACTACAGGCCATGGAGTCCCGCCGGTCCGTGCGGACCTTTGAGGAACGGGACCTGACTGCAGAAGACAGGGATTATCTGGAAAGCCTGGCGGCGGACGTTTCCGGACCGGGGCCCCTGGGCAACCGGACCAGACTGGTCTGGCTGCCCCTGGAAGACAGCCGGCTGCCGGACGGCGGAAGGCTGGGTACCTACGGGGTGATCCGCGGTTCCCGGGGATATCTGGTGGGAATCTGTGAAAACACTCCGGAGGCGGTAACCGATCTGGGGTACCGGCTGGAGGAGGCCATCATAGGGCTTACCGCCAGGAATATGGGCACCTGCTGGCTGGGAGGGACGTTTGACCGGGACAGCCTGGCCGGGGTGGTACCCCTCCGGTCAGGAGAGATTATTCCGGCCATTACCCCGGTGGGCTCCAGG
>JAXGWN010000089.1:0-6802 GCA_040773285.1 Bacillota bacterium | reverse complement strand
CCAAGGGATTCCAGGGGAGAAGCCGGCCCGGCAAGAAAAACCGCAGCCGGCAGCGGAACCGGAAGAAGTCCGGGAGGGAACCCTGTGCATCCGGGTATCCCCGGAGACAGCGGAGTGTCTGCGGACCACCCGGGACCTTCTGGCCCAGGCGGATCCCGGGGGCTGCCGGCTCCGTTTTGAACTGGAGGGGGGACCGGTGGTGGATCTGGAGGAGGAATACGGGTTTACCTGCCCGCCCCACCTGGAGAGGGATCTGCGGGAACTGTGGGGGGATCAGGCTGTGCGATGGGAGGATACACATTGAAACTGGCAATCTATCCGGGAACCTTTGATCCGGTGACCAACGGTCATCTGGATGTGCTGGAGCGTTCCCTGAAAATCTTTGACACCGTGGTGCTTTCCGTGGCCCGGGATACCGGGAAGCAAAGTCTGTTTTCCCTGGAGGAACGGGCCAGGATGCTGACCGAGGCGGTCCGGGACTATCCCGGAGCCAGGGTGGTCACCTTTGAAGGCCTTCTGATGAACCATGCGGTCAGCTGCGGGGCTGCCGCCATTATCCGGGGTCTCCGGGCGGTCAGTGACTTCGAGTATGAGTTTCAGATGTCCATGATGAATAAAAGTCTCAATCCGGATGTGGAGACCGTGTTCCTGATGACCTCTCCGGAAAATGCCTTTATCTCTTCCAGCATGATCCGGCAGGTGGCCAGTCTTGGGGGCAGCATCTCCGGGCTGGTGCCACCGCTGGTGGAGGAAGCTCTTTACAGAAAGTTCAGGGAACAGGGGGAATAAGTATGGAAACACCTACCGATTACGTGGTGATCCGGGCCCTGGAGGACGGAGTGACCATTATGGGACTGACCCGGGGAAAGGACACCAGAAGCCACCATGCGGAAAAGATTGACCAGGGGGAAGTCCTGGTGGTGCAGTTTACGGAGTTCACCTCGGCCATCAAGGTGCGGGGGCGGGCAAAGATCCTGACCCGGCATGGAACGGTGGAGGCCGGATAGTATGAAGGAGGAGCATATGTGGCAAGTGGTATACATCGCCAATTCACAGCCGGAGGCTGACCGGATCATTCAGGCCCTGGAAAAGGAGTTTATCTCCCCCAGGACCAGCAGCATGGGACGTATGGTGCAGATCATGGTGACGGAGTCCGAGGTGGACGATGCTGCGGAAATCATCCGGGAGTTTCTGGCCGGCGGCGAGTAGGAGGATATGGTGGAAAGAAAGACAAAAATCATCTGTACCATAGGGCCGGCCAGTGAGTCGGAGGAGATGCTCCGGGCCATGATAGACGGGGGCATGAACGTGGCCCGGCTGAACTTCTCCCACGGCACCCACGAGGAGCACGCTCTGCGGGTCCGGGGGATCCGCAGGCTGGCCGGGGAGTCGGGACGCCCGGTGGCCATTATGCTGGACACCAAGGGTCCGGAAATCCGTACGGGGACCCTGGAGTCCGGGACCGTGGAACTGGTCCGGGGAAACCTTCTGGTACTGACGGCCCGGGACGTACCCGGGGATGAAAAGACCATCAGCATCAGTTATGCCGGGCTTCCCGGAGAGATCAGTCCGGGGGATACCATCCTGCTGGACGATGGCCTTATCCGGCTGACGGTGCTGGCGGTCCGGGGCCCGGATATGGAATGCAGGATTGAAAACGGAGGCAGGATTTCCTCCCGCCGGGGGGTCAACATTCCCGGGAAAAGAATCCTTCTTCCCTTCCTGTCCGCCAAGGACCAGGAGGACATCCTGTTTGCCATCCGGGAAGAACTGGATTTCATTGCTCTCAGTTTTGTCCTGGGACCGGAGGATGTGCTGGCGGTCCGCCGGATTCTGGAGGAGCATTCCAGTCCTATCCGGATCGTGGCTAAAATTGAAAACATGTCTGCGGTGTCCGCCCTCTCAGAGATTCTGGAGGCCAGCGACGGCCTGATGGTGGCCAGGGGGGATCTGGGGGTGGAAGTTCCCTTCGAGGAGATTCCCTTCCTGCAGAAAAAAATTATCCGGGCGGCCAATGAGACGGGAAAACCAGTGATCACGGCTACCCAGATGCTGGACTCCATGATGAGAAATCCCCGGCCCACCCGGGCCGAGGTGACCGATGTGGCCAACGCCATCCTGGACGGCACCGACTGCGTGATGCTGTCCGGGGAATCGGCGGCCGGCCTGTATCCCCTGGAGTCCCTGCAGACCCTGGTGAAAATTGCCCTGGAGACCGAGAAGATTCAGGACTGGGACCGCAGCAGCCAGCGGAAGAAAAGTGTGCTGAGCGGCCACCCGGTGACGGAATCCATCAGCCGGGCGGCGGTGCGGATCACCGAAAAGCTGGATGTCAGCGCCATTGTGGTGCCCACCTCCTCGGGATATACCCCCCGGATGGTGGCCAAATACCGGCCCACTGTACCCATTATTGCGGCGGTCTGGGATCCCCGGGTCCGGCGGCAGCTGGCCATGGTCTGGGGAGTGGAAACCGTGGTGGTGGATCTTTCGGAGGATACGGATGGAACCATCGCTGCAGCGGTGGAGGCGGCCCGGCGGGCCGGTTTTGTGAAGACCGGGGACCTGACAGTGATCACCGCCGGGGTGCCCTGCGCGGTCAGCGGAACCACCAACATGATCCGGGTTCATCAGGTGTAGATTAATTCCCGGCAAAGGACTATACTTAAATATAGTGTACAGACTATTTCAGGAGGATTTCAGAAATGAAAAAATGGCAGTGCGTACTGTGTGATTACGTCCACGAAGGGGAGGAGCCCCCGGAGAAATGTCCGGTCTGCTCCCAGCCCCGGGAGAAATTTATTGAAATGAAGGAATCGGAGCCGGTACCGGAGTTCGATGTGAAGGCCATGAAGACCGCCACCCGGAAACTGACCTATGGTCTCTATGTGATTTCTTCCCGGGACGGGGAGAAACTCAATGGTCAGGTGGCCAACGCGGTGATGCAGGTGACCACCAGTCCCACCACCATGGCGGTGACCCTGATCAAGGCCAACTATACTCCGGAGTGCATTCTGAAAAGCGGCGGGTTTGTGGTAAATATTCTGGGACAGGACAACCACCGGCTGATCCGCCGTTTTGGTTACAGAAGCGGCCGGGAGTTCGACAAGTTCAAGGGCCTTTCCTATGAGATGACCCCGGGAGACATGCCGTACCTGACCGACACCCTGGGCTGGTTTGAGTGCCGTATTTCCCCGGACCGGGTGATCGACTGCGGCACCCACTGGATGTTCATTGCCGATGTTACCGGTGGAGCAGGTCTGCGGGACGATGTGGAGCCCATGACCTACGCCTACTATCGTGCCACCAAGGATCAGAGATAGGACCGGTCGCCGGTCTGAGAAAATAATAGGAATGCGAATCTGACCTTCAGAAGCAGAAATATCTTTTTGGAGGAAGCATGGAAGAATTTGCCAAGGAACTGCTGGTCCTGCCGGACCGTCTGACAGAATTCCGGCGGGCTGTGGAAAACAATAGAATCATTCTGATGAACTCCAGTTCTTTTCTGTTGGGGGAAAAGATTCTGGATCTGCTGCTGGGGGAGATGAAGGTCTCTTCCCTGCACCTTATGCTCAGGAAGGAAGAGTCCTTCGGGGAATTTTCCCGCCGTCTGGCGGAGTCCCTGGGAGAGTATTACGGATTTCCTCCGGGACCGGAGGAACCGCTGGAACCCTATCTGGAACGGCTGGCTGCCTGGCCGGGCCGGAGCGAAACGGATCTGTTGCTGGTGAGCATCACGGGAGCCGGGGAGATCGGGTATGCTACGGAACTGTCCGGCCTTATGAAACGGATTCTGGCCGGGGACTATCCTTTCCACGTGTTTCTCACCGGGGCGGTGACCACCGATCTGTATCTGGGGAATTATCTGCTGCTGGATCACATTGCGGTGTTTGGGGCGGAAAGTTTCCATCTGGATCCTCAGGACCAGAGCGCACTTCTGGAATACTACGGCTTCAATCCCCACGAAATCGAGGATGCCTCCGCTTTCTGCGGAGGGGATCTGGGCTGCCTTCTGACCCTGATCCAGGAGAAGAGACATTCTTCTCTGTCCGATCTGAAAAATAGCATGAAAAATGTGCTGGGGGCCACACTCAGTTATTTCCGTCATCAGTTTGGCCGGGAGGAACTGTCCTTTCTCAGCCATCTCAGCGTGTTTTCCCGGTTCAGTCTGGAGATGCTGGACGATTTCTATGCAGGTGCCTACGACCATGTGCCTTCGTTCCGTCTTCTTAGGGAAAAGGGGATGGCGCTTTCAGATGGGGAGGGTGGGTTCCGCCTGCTTCCCTTCGTGCGGCAGATGCTGCAGGAGGACAGGCTGGCCGGCAGCAGCAAAGTGGTACGGGATGAATTCGACGGGCGGGCCATGGAGGCCCTGATCCGGGGGGAGGAGCCCCTGGAGGCCCTGAAACTGGCTGTGACCAGGGGCCACCGGAAGACCGTACTGGATCTGACCGCTTCCTGGGGACTCCGCTGGTTCCAGGAAAGCCGGTTGGAGGATCTGGAGGCCATGCTGTCGGTCCTGGGGGAGGGGTATGGGACCGAACCGGTGGTTCAGGCCCTGGAACTGCTGGTGAACCGCTACAAAGGGGAACTGAAACTCTGTCAGAACATTTCCGCCAACGCACTGCAACCGGCTCTTTTGCTGGCCGGAAAGCATCCGGAATGGGCAGCCTATATGGTGGCAGTCTCGGTGCTTTGCTTGCTAGATGCCCTTAAAATTGAGGAGGCGGCCCGGCTGTTGTCGGATTTCCGCACTGGTGCGGGAACTCTGCAGGACCATCTGGAGGCCCTGCTTAGGGTTACGGAAAGTCAGGTGCTTCTGCTGCAGGGAAACGCCACCGCAGCGGAGCCTCTGTATTTCCGCAACGTTCACTATCTGGAAAGCTATTATGAACACAATCTGTGGAACGGATTTCTTCTTCTGATCTTCGGTCAGGCGCCCCATGACTATCTCAGGGACAGCCGGCAGTACTACCGCAGCCTGGAGGACTCTGCCCGGTTTTACCGGACCCGGGGGGACGTGCAGCGGTATCTGTGGAGCCGCTCGGCTGCCTGGCTGGTGCGGCTTTCCCTGGGGGAGGGCCCGGGAGCATCCAGGGAGATCGGTGAATTCCTCACCTATCTGGATAATACCGGGGAAACTGGGAGAACCTGCGCCTGGGGGCAGCTGCTGGGTGCCGTCTGGCACAGAACCCAGGGGGATCTGCCCCGGGCCAGAAAGTATCTCAACGATGCCGTATACCACGCCACCAGAAGGGGATACCGGACGGTGACCAGGCTGGCTCTTCTGACCCTGGCCCGGGTATACCGGGAGGAGGGGAATCTGCCGGCCGCGGAGAAAACCCTGAGGGATCTGGAGAAAAATACAGATTTCCTGAAGAGCCCGGTGAACCGGGCGGTTTACCGGCTGGAGCAGGCCCTGGTGGCCCGGGCCAGACAGGAAACGGTGGCGGCCCGGGAGCATTTCCGGGAGGCCCTGGACCTGTATGGATCCATTCAGTACCACCCCGGGGAGGTGGTGGCCAGTTTCGAGATGGCCATGTTCATGCTGGAGCAGGGGGATCCCGACGATGAGATTCTGGATCTGTTCAGCCATAGCCTGAAACTGGCCAAATCCCATGACTGCATCCATGTGTTCCGGCAGGAGGGACGCCAATACCGTCAGCTGGTGGAGTTTGCCTCCGCCCGGGGAGTTTCGGATCCCCTTATGGACCAGCTGGAGGAGGAAGGACCCGGAACCGACATGCGGCTGGATATCCGGATGTTTGGTGAGTTTGTGCTCCGTTCCGCCCAGGGGGAGATCCTGGAGGAGGAATGGCCCACCCGAAAAGTGAAGGGCCTGTTTATCTATCTTCTGCTGCACCGGGAGGAACGGATTGCCCGGGAGCGCCTGGCGGAAATATTCTGGCCGGAGGTGACCGATCCGGTGCAGGCCTCCAGCAACCTGCGGGTGGCCCTGAGCCTGCTGGGGAAAAACCTGGCGGGGATCGGGCTGAAGGAGATTCTGAAGAGGAACCGCCAGAAGGCCTGGCTGGAACTGCCCCGCAGTGCCCGGGTGGATTATTATGACGTCTTTGAGCATTACAACCGGGGCCGGAATTACCTGAAAAAGCGGGAATATGAGGTGGCCGAGGACGAACTGAAAAGCGCCCTGGAGATCCTGGAAAGACCCTATCTGGAGACACTGGTCCGGGAGCCCTGGATGGAGGCGGAACTGGAGAAGGTGGACAAGCAGAGGGAAAAGACTCTGTATCTGCTGATCCGGATCGCTCTGGCCTCCGGAAAACTGGGAAAGGCGGAGGTGTACTGCCGGAAGGTACTGGAGAAAGACCGGTACCGGGAGGATATCTACGTCACACTGATCACCATCCTGAAAAAGGAGGGCCGCCTGGGAGAGGCTCTTTCCGTGTACCGCTACTACAGGAAACTGCTGAAGGACGAACTGAAGGTCCGGCCCGGAGAGAAGATCATGAGGCTGGCCGGGGAACTGACCGGCTCCACCCTATAGGTCATATATAACACCGTTTTTCCCCTGTCAATGGGGGAAAAGCGGTGTTTTTACGTGAAAATTGGAGCATGTGGAAGGGATCCTGACCTATGTGCATCAAGAAATTCCTCATACGTTCATCTCCCTGCCCTGCCCGGGGTTTCCCGGCAGCGGGGCTTTTTTCTTTTCTGAAGTTTGCGGTAAAATTCACACAATCCGCAGAAAAAACCGGTTGAGGGGCCGGGAAAGGAAGCGTCAGCTTCCGTAGAATGAGGAGTGAATTGCTTGAAAAAATTACTGTTTATACTTGCTATTGTG
>JAXGWN010000088.1:0-6824 GCA_040773285.1 Bacillota bacterium | reverse complement strand
TCCGGTTGCGGTTTCCATGGAGAAAGAAAGCCTTTCCCTGTTCCCGATATCCCCGGATCATCCGGTCGATGTGCCTCCTGGAGCAGCCAAGACGGATGGCAGCAGCCTCCTTGTTTCCATTCGTCTCTACCAGTTTTTTAATCGTTGTGAACTTCTCTTCCTCATGCATTCTCAGATTCACCTTTCTCAAAACATCCTCCCTGTTGTCTGTGTCTTTCAACAGGGGATAGTATACATGATTCACCGGGACATAATCGCTTAACTCTCAATAGGACATTATCACTTGTGCCTTAGAACCGGCGAATAATCCCTACTTTTTTGGTTGACAATGAGCCCATATGGTGCTACGATATTACCGAAAGCCAACCAATTAAGTAGGGAATGATACGAATGAAAATGACCACCAAAGGCCGTTACGGACTGCGGGCCATGGCTGACCTGGCAGTCCATCACGACGGGGACAATTTCATACCGCTGAAGCACATCTCCGAGAGGCAGCACATCTCCGAGAATTATCTGGAGCGCCTGATGGCCGGTCTTCGCCGGTCCGGTCTGGTGCAGGCCCAGCGGGGAACCCAGGGGGGATACCGGCTGGCCAGGAAACCGGAGGAGATCACAGTCCGGGATATTCTGGAGGCCGTCAGGGAGCCGATGGCTCTCACTGACTGTGTGGAAGAGGGACAAACATCCTGCCGGGGTCATTACTGTACCAGCCGGAAGGTCTGGCAGAAGATGACCGATAGTCTGATCCGGATGGCGGATTCCATCACTCTTTACGAAATGGTTCATGGAGAGGAGCATGACAGATGAGAAAAATATACATGGACAATTCGGCAACCACAAGGGTGAGTGCCCGGGCGTATGAAAGAACTGCTGAAGTGCTGCGGGACTCTTATGGTAATCCCTCCAGCATCTACGGAGAGGCCAGAGACGCCAAGATCATTCTGGAGGAGGCAAGAAGCCAGGTGGCTTCCGTGCTGAACAGCCGTCCGGAGGAAATTTATTTCACCGGAAGTGGAACCGAGGCGGACAACTGGGCCATCCGGAGTGCCTTTGAGAAAAATGGCCGTAAGGGACACCTGATCACCACTGCCATTGAGCACCATGCGGTACTCCATACCTGTGAATATCTGGAAAAACAGGGCTGTGATGTGACCTATCTCCCTGTGGAGGAAGACGGGATTATCTCCCTGGATAAACTGCAGGATAGCATCCGGCCGGATACTTTTCTCATTACCATCATGTATGCCAACAACGAAGTGGGAACCATCCAGCCGGTGGCGGAGATTGCCGCAGTGGCCAGGGAACATAAAATTCTTTTTCACACGGATGCCGTACAGGCCTTCGGGAAGATCCCCATCGATGTGAAAGAACTGGGGGTGGACATGCTGAGCGTTTCCGCCCACAAAATCCATGGACCCAAGGGGGTTGGCTGCCTGTACGTGAGAAAAGGAGTCAATCTGCCGCCATTTCTTCTGGGAGGAGCCCAGGAACGAAAGAAAAGGGCCGGCACTGAGAATCTGGCCAGCATCGCCGGATTCGGCGTGGCTGCCGTGGAGTCCATGGAGAACCGGCAGGAAAAAAACAGAAAACTGAAGGAAATGACCGACTACCTGGTGGAACGGGTACTCCGGGAGATCCCCTATACCAGACTCAATGGAGATCAGGAAAAAAGAATTCCCGGCAATGTGAACTTCAGCTTTCAGTTCGTGGAAGGGGAATCACTGCTGCTGTTGCTGGAAAATCAGGGGGTCATGGCATCCAGCGGCTCTGCCTGCACCTCAGGATCCCTGGACCCGAGCCATGTGCTGCTGGCCATGGGACTTCCCCATGAGATTGCCCATGGATCCCTGCGGATCTCCCTGGACAGCGAAGAAAACAACATGGAGGATGTCCGTCATCTGGCCGACGTGCTGCCGGGCATCATCAGCAGACTGCGGGACATGAGCCCGCTCTACGAGGATCACCTGAAAGGGTGTCAGACAGGAGAGTAGAATTATGTACAGTGATAAGGTAATGGATCATTTTAATAATCCCAGAAATATGGGGGAACTGGAAGCGGCAAGTGCCGTGGGTACGGTGGGAAATGCCAAGTGTGGTGACATCATGAGGATATTTCTGGACATCGAGAATGATGTGATCCGGGATGTCCGGTTCAAGACCTTCGGGTGTGGAGCTGCGGTGGCCACCAGCAGTATGGCAACAGAACTGGTTAAGGGAAAAACGGTTCAGGAAGCCCTGACGATCACCAACAAGGCGGTGGCTGAGGCGCTGGACGGTTTACCCCCAGCCAAGATGCACTGCAGCCTGCTGGCAGAGGAGGCCATCCAGGCGGCCATCTGGGACTACGCCCAGAAGAACGATCTGCATTATGAGGGACTCCGGGAACCTAAGGATGATATCCACGAGGATGACTCCGAAGAGGAATAGAACGATTACGGACAGAGGCATACCGCATACTGGCGGTGGTCTCTGTTCTTTTTGCCGCACCGGGGTATGTGAATTTTTTGTTAACCCGGGAGGAAAAGCATACACTGCGAAGAAGTAATAAGAATCGTCGTCAGTCTGGAGATGAAAGAAATGCCGATGTACAGACAGGAATCCATCGATGAGGTACGGGATGCCACAGACATCGTGGATCTGATCAGCGAATACGTAACCCTGAAACGGTCGGGCAAAAACTTTATGGGTCTTTGCCCGTTTCATTCTGAAAAAACGCCGTCCTTCAGTGTGAACCGGGAAAAAAGAATGTACCACTGTTTTGGCTGTCAGGCCGGCGGTGATGCGATTGCATTCCTGATGGAACATGAGGGACTGGATTTTGTGGATGCCCTGGAGAAACTGGCGGACCGGGCAGGAATCCTGCTGGAGACCGATGACAGCCGTCCTGCCGGAGCGAAACCCCGCCGCAACACCCGGGCTCTGGAAATCAATCTGGAGGCAGCCCGGTTCTTTTATGCATCCTTTAATCAGGAGGCCGGGGCCCCGGCGGTGGCCTATCTGCTGGACCGGCAGGTGGAGCCTGAGATACGCAAAAAATTCAAACTGGGATTTGCTCCGGACAGCTGGGACCAGATTCTGAGACACTTTGAGACAAAAGGGATATTTGCAGCGGATCTGGAAGAGGCCGGTCTCGCTTTGCGCCGGGAGGACGGATCCGCTTATGCCCGGTTCCGCAACCGTCTTATGTTTCCGATTGAGAATACCAAAGGGGAGATCATCGGGTTTGGCGGACGGGTGATCGGACCGGGAGAACCCAAGTATCTGAACAGTCCGGAGAGTCCGGTTTTTCAGAAAAAATCCAATCTGTATGCTCTGAATCTGGCCTTGCCGGAAATCCGCAGGACCTCCCGGGTCCTCCTGATGGAGGGATACATGGATGTGATTATGAGCCACCAGCATGGCTTCACCAATGCGGTGGCTTCTCTGGGTACAGCATTTACTCCGGAGCAGGCCCGGCTGATTAAGAAATATGCCGGCGAGGTGATCCTGGTCTATGATGGGGATCAGGCGGGGCGGAAAGCCACCAGACGGGCTATTGAGACGTTTTCCGGCATGGACCTTCTGGTCCGGGTGGCCAATCTGAGGGGAGCCAAGGACCCGGATGACTTTATCCGGGACAATGGAACAGAGGCCTTCAGTGAAATTCTGAAGAAAGCCCTGCCTGCCTACGAACATCTGCTCAGGGTCGGGAAAAGCAGCTGCAATCCGGACAGCATTGAGGACCGGGTGCACCTCACCGGGGAACTGATCCCTCTGCTGGCCTCAATGGAGAACCAGATCAAGCAGACGGAGTATCTCCGGCTTACTGCCCGCGAACTGGACCTCAGTGAGGAAAGTCTGGCCTTCGAAATAAGAAAATTCCGGGAAAATCAATTTGACGGCCAGCGCAGGCAGGAAATACGGGTCCGGAAACAGAAAGAGAGCAGGGCGGCACACGATCCGGCGGAAAAAGGGGAACTGGAACTGCTCAGTATCTGCCTCAGGAACCCTGCTGTTTTTCAGGCCGTGGAAGAGCAGTTGAAAGAGGTGGATCTGGAGAATTCCCTGGTCCGGGAAACTCTGGAAAAAATGGCGGTAGAGAAAGCTGATGAAAGCCGCAGAGTCCAGACAATCCTGGACAGTGCACCGGAGGCTGACCGGAGGAAACTGGTGGCCCTTTGCATGAGTGAGCGCTGTCCCGATGATGAGGTGACAGCCCGGGCCTGGATCCGTTTCCTGAAACGGGAGAAACTGAAAAAAGAGATTGAAACTGAAAGAAGAAAAATTGAATTTGCGGAAAAAGAAGGAAATCTGCAGGATCTGATCGAAATACAGAAAAGGATTAAAACTTTACAGTCTGATCTGAATCGAATATAATAAATACTTGCGTGAGTAATGGGAAAGGGGTGAGATAATTGGTCAATAAGGAAACGGATACAGCAACGGAAACCAAAACTGCCCCTGTGGGAGAAGAACTGGAAGAGCTGATCGAGACCCTGAAAAAAGATGGGAAGAAGACCGGTGAAGTAACCCATAACCAGGTTGGCGAAGTCTGCAAGGATTTCCGTATTGAAGCCGAGCAGATGAAATATATTCTGGAAGAACTGCGGCGGGAAGACATTGAAATCATTGAGGCCGATGATCTGGACCTGGAAGATGGTCTGGATGATGAGGAAGAAGATGAGAAGAATATACCACTGGATCTTTCTGTTCCGGAAGGGGTTGGCATCGACGATCCGGTCCGGATGTATCTGAAAGAGATTGGCCGTGTGCCTCTGCTGACCGCAGAGGAGGAAGTGGAACTGGCCAAGCAGATGGAGGCCGGCGGTCCCGAGGGTGAGGAAGCCAAGAAAAAACTGGCAGAGGCCAATCTCCGGCTGGTTGTCAGCATTGCCAAGCGTTACGTGGGCCGGGGTATGCTGTTTCTCGACCTGATACAGGAAGGGAATCTTGGGCTTATCAAGGCCGTTGAAAAGTTTGACTATGGCAAGGGATTCAAATTCAGCACCTATGCCACCTGGTGGATCCGTCAGGCCATTACCCGGGCCATTGCGGACCAGGCCAGAACCATACGGATTCCGGTGCATATGGTGGAGACCATCAACAAACTGATCCGGGTGCAGCGCCAGCTGCTCCAGGAACTGGGACGGGAACCAACCCATGAGGAGATTGCCCGGGAAATGGACCTCACCGTGGACAAGGTGCGGGAGATCACCAAGATTTCCCAGGAGCCGGTGTCCCTGGAGACCCCCATCGGGGAGGAGGAGGACAGCCATCTGGGTGATTTTATTCCCGATGAGGATGCTCCGGCCCCTCCGGATGCAGCCAGTTTTCTCCTGCTGAAGGAACAACTGGAAGAGGTTCTTTATACCCTGACACCCAGGGAGGAGAAAGTTCTGAGACTCCGTTTCGGTCTGGACGATGGCCGGCAGAGCACCCTGGAGGAGGTTGGACAGAAGTTTGGCGTGACCCGGGAGCGGATCCGCCAGATTGAGGCCAAGGCTCTTCGCAAACTGCGCCATCCCAGCCGCTCCAAAAAGCTGAAGGATTATCTTGAATAGAAGGCGGGCTCCCAGGAGCCTGCCTTTTTATCAGGCCCGGTGCCGCAGGATTTTATTCATAGAAAAATTGCATTTCAAGGTTGACACAGGTATGCCGGCTAAGTATAATAAGTCTTGTCGTTAGGACATCCCCACTTTCCTCGATAGCTCAATAGGTAGAGCAATCGGCTGTTAACCGATAGGTTGTAGGTTCGAGTCCTACTCGGGGAGCCATTTAATCTGGGCCTATAGCTCAGTTGGTTAGAGCTACCGGCTCATAACCGGTAGGTCCCAGGTTCGAGCCCTGGTGGGCCCACCAGGTTTTTCCGGCCCGTTGGTCAAGCGGTTAAGACACCGCCCTTTCACGGCGGTAACAGGGGTTCGATTCCCCTACGGGTCACCAACCCGGGCGATTAGCTCAGCTGGGAGAGCGCTTGCCTTACAAGCAAGATGTCGGCGGTTCGATCCCGTCATCGCCCACCAACCCCGCTTTTGCGGGGTTTTTTGCTTTGATCGGGGAGGTACAGATGAAACTGGATACAAGACTTTCAGCCCTTTCAGATATCCTGGATCCCGGCCATACCGTAGCTGATATCGGTGCGGATCATGGGTATCTGCTGGCAAATCTGCTGACTGAGTCTTTATTTCAAAGGGCAATAGGAGTAGAATTAAATAAAGGTCCATTTGAATCGGCTCTGGAGACTGTGCGGGCCGAAAATCTGGAGGACCGGGCGGAAATCCGGCTGGGCAACGGACTGCTTCCCCTGAAACCCGGGGAGGCAGACGCCGTCGTGGTGGCTGGAATGGGAGGAACAACCATCTGCGGAATTCTTCGGGAAGGGAAAGACCGCCTGAGAGGGGTTACCCAGCTGGTTCTGTCTCCCCAGAGTGCCCACGGAAGAGTCCGGTCCTGTCTGCAGGAACTGGGCTATTCCATCCGGCAGGAAGCCCTGGTCCGGATGGACCGTCTGTACCTGATTGTCCGGGCGGTGCCCGGGCAGGACCCTCCCTATACCTGGGAGGAACTGGAGGCTGGCCCGGTGCTGATCCGGGAAAGACCACCTCTGTTTTGTGAGTATATCCGGGAGATGACACAGGAACGCCGGAGGATACTGGAATCCCTGAAGGAAGCCAGACGTCCGGTGGAGAACAGGACAGCCAGGCTTCAGGAAGAAATCAGCCGTTTAGAGGTTTTGTGCAATGAGTGACCGGATCGGAGCCATCATCGGAACAATAGAGGAAGCCGCACCCCTCCAGCTGGCTGCTTCCTGGGATAACTGCGGTCTCATGACCGGGAACCCG
>JAXGWN010000087.1:0-6854 GCA_040773285.1 Bacillota bacterium | reverse complement strand
CTTCAGAACGTCTTCTTCCCTGTTGAATCCCAGAACCACATCCGTAATGCAGTTCCTGTCATGAAGAGACCTGGCCAGTTCCAGAAGAGGGGCCACTCCAATACCCCCTCCCATAAGAAGCAGGGTCTCCGGACCTTCCGGCAGGGTAAATCCGCTGCCCAGGGGACCCACCAGGGACACCGCCTCTCCCACCGGCTTCCGGGACATCAGGGAGGTTCCCCGGCCACGAACCTGGTACAGCAGGCGGATTCTGCCCTGTTCCGGCATCACCAGACTGATGCTGATGGGTTTTCGCAATAAAGGATCCAGTCCGCTGCTGCAGCGGACCTGCACAAACTGTCCCGGCAAGGCCGCTTCGGCAATTTCCCGGCATTCCAGATCCATTTCAAAGAACCCCGGAATCACTTCCCTGTTTTCCCGGATTGTTGCTGTGATAGCGTATGGCATATGATTCTCCTTAGAAAAATACTTCGTTATCCTGCATCACGACCTGGCCGCCGATCATGGTAAGCACCGTCCTGCCCTTCAGACGCCGGTTGAGGTATGGGGAGTTTACGGCCATGGAATGAAACTCGTCTTCCTGTACGGTCCATTCCAGTTCCGGATCAATCAGGATCAGATCCGCCGGATCGCCGGGACGCAGGGTGCCGCCCGGGATCCCCAGAATCCGGCAGGGATTCACTGACAGTGCAGCCAGAGCGCTTCGTGCCGGCATGAGGCCGGGATGCACCAGGTAGGTAAACACCACCCCCACACAGGTCTCAAGGCCGGTCATGCCGTTGGGCGCTTCCCGGTAAGGCCTGGACTTCTCCTCCCGGCTGTGGGGTGCATGGTCTGTGGCAATCACGGACAGCACACCCTCCTGAAGTCCGGCGATCACCGCCAGCCGGTCCTCCTCCGTTCTGAGGGGAGGATTTACCCGGGTCACCGGATTGAGGTTCCGGACCTCCCCATGGGTCAGTGAAAAATGATGTGGTGCCGCTTCTCCTGTAACCTTCAGTCCCTCCTGGCGGGCCCGGCGGATCAGTTCCACGGACGTGCCGGTGCTGACATGGGCAATGTGTACAGGTACCCCAAACTCTCTGGCCAGACAGATGTTTCTGGCGGTCATGATGTCCTCTGCGGCGGCCGGGATCCCCGGAAGCCCCAGTTCTTCCGATACGGTTCCCCGGTGCATGGCTCCTCCCCGGGACAGGTTCTGATCCTCACAGTGGTCGATCACCACTTTCCCCAGCGCGGCGGCCCGGCACATGGCAGACGCCATCATGGCGGAATCCATCACCGGCATGCCGTCGTCAGAGAAGGCACATGCTCCGGCCTCTGTCAGGGACGCCATATCGGTCATGACTTCTCCTGCCAACCCTTCGCTGATGGCTGCCACCGGAAGAACCCGCACAGGCCCCTGTGAAGCCTTCTCCGCCACCAGATTCAATACTTCCACCCGGTCCATGGCCGGCCTGGTATTGGGCATTGCGGCCACCTGCACAAACCCTCCGGCAGCGGCAGCCCGCATACCGGTGAGGATGGTTTCCTTGTGGGTGAAGCCCGGTTCCCGCAAATGCACATGAAGATCGGTCAGCCCGGGGGCCAGAATCCTTCCTTCCCCCTCCACGATCCGGTCACATGGGCCTTCCGGTTCTTCCCCCAGAGACTCAATGATACCGTCCCGGACCACCAGCGACTCCGGTATATCCCCTTCTGTAGAAGGGTCTGTAACCCTTACGTTTCTGAACCATATCCTCATGGCATTTCCTCCAGTATGCGGACCAGATCCTCTTCCTCCGGCTCTGCACCCATAACCACCTCCACCTGTTCCCTGCGGCTGGTGGGCACGTTTTTCCCCACGTAATCCGCCCGGATGGGCAGTTCCCGGTGTCCTCTGTCCACCAGGACTGCCAGCTGAACACTCCGGGGTCTTCCCAGGCGGTTCAGGGCATCCAGGGCAGCACGTACACTGCGTCCGGTGTAAAGGACATCATCCACCAGGATCACCGTCCGGCCGGTGATCTCCGGAAGGTTCTCTTCCCCGGGAACCGGGGAAGTTTCCTTTCCATCGTCGCGGAACGGGGATATATCCAGTGGAAGGGCTGGGATATGATGTCCTTCCAGATCCAGCAGGATTGCCTGAAGCCTTCTGGCCATCGGATAACCACCGCTGTTAATCCCGAACAGAATCAGCTGGCCCGGATCCCGGTTTTTCTCTATGATCTCATGGGTGATCCGGATCAGAGTCCTACGGATCTTGTCTCTGTCCATGATAATGGCTTTCTGCCGGTATCCCATGGTTTCACCTCCGTCAAAATCCCATGGACTTCATAAACGTCTCCTGAAAATCCCGCCGTATGGACAGTTCCAGCACATCGGTCCTGTCAATGATTCTCCGGGCGCGTTTCCTCTGTTTTTCTGAACAGAGAATCATGAGTACTCCCCGGGCAGCGGCATTTCCCGCTGAAGACAGCTGTTTTGGGGTCACTCCGGGAATCAGACCCAGAGCCAGGGCGTTCCAGGGATTGATGTAGTTTCCGAAGGCACCGGCCAGAAGGACTTTTTTCAGTTCCTCCGGACGGATCCCTGCCTCACTCATCAGGATGCGGATCCCAGCTGCCAGGGCACCCTTGGCCAGCTGAAGCTCCCGGATATCCTTCTGGGTCAGCCAGATATCCTCCCGGGCCCCTTCGTCCCGGGAAGCCACCAGCAGCGCTGCCATTCCCTGGTATGAACCGATCCGGTCCGCCAGAAACCGTTTCTGCTCCGATACTTTTTCCCGGCTTACAATCCGTCCCCGGGAATCGATCAGGCCAAAAATAACAAACTGTGCCACCGCATCAATCAGGCCGGAACCACAGATGCCCACAGCCGGCTCGTCCCCGATGGTATGGTAAAGAATCCGGTCTCCGATCTCAAACTTCTCTATGGCTCCGGCTTCCGCCCTCATCCCAAAGGTAATGGACGCCCCTTCAAAGGCAGGCCCCGCTGCTGTGGAGCAGGAATAGAGACGGTTCTTTACCAGGAGAACCACCTCGCCGTTGGTTCCCAGATCCACAGCCAGAATTTTACTGCGGCTGCGGTCAAGATTCAGTGCCAGAATCAGGGAGGTGGTGTCTCCCCCCACATATCCGGAGATATTGGGGACCAGGTGAATCCTGGCCTGCGGACAGACGTCCGGCAGATAACCGGCTGCCGCAAAGGGGGCCATGGTACGGAATGCAGGCGAATAGGGAAACCTGGCAATCCCTGCAGCCGGTACCCCGATCATGAGATGTTCCATGGCGGTATTCCCACATATGGCCACCCGGAAAATCCTGCGGGGATCCACATGCTGCTGTTCTGCCAGTTCCCGGATCAGGCGGCTCATTTCTGCCAGAACCCGGTCCCTCAGTTCCCGTCTCTGCTCCTCCCCCTCCATCTGATAGCCGATCCGGCTGATCACATCGGCCCCGTGGACACCCTGGGGATTGGAGGCAGCCCGGGACCCCAGCACGGCCCCGGTCTGCAGGTCCGCCAGCTGGCAGACCATGGTGGTGGTTCCCAGATCCACAGCAACACCATACAGGCCACCCGGCTCCGGAAAAGCCCCCAGCAGGCGGCTGTTTTCAGTCACCAGCTGCATCCGGGTCTCCTCCTGGATCAGTCCGGAAATTTCTGTCAGAAGTTCCGGAGAGATCTTCAGGGGCTTTCCTGCAGCCTGGCTGAGCCGGTCCCCATCGGAACCTTCCTCCAGCCCGGGAGCCGGTATGGTCAGGGTTGTCTCCCGGATATCCAGATCGGTCTGAATATCCTCCATGTTGTGTATCACCGACTTCCGGTCGGTGAAATTTTCACGGCTGGCCGCCAGCACTTCCAGATCCGTTTCCACCAGGGTCTGGCAGGCCAGTACTTTCCTGGAAGTTCCGTTATCAAGTATTTCTACTTTACATTTTTTACAGGTACCTTTTCCTCCACAGGGGCTCTTAACCGCCACTCCGTTTTTCTGGAGAATCTTCATCAGGTTGGATCCTTCCGGAACCTCAAGGACTCTGGCCTCGGCCTGCAGGGTTACTTTCTTCATCAGTGGGCTTCTCCTTTTTCCAGTGACCGTATCATTCCGGCCAGTTCCTCAGAATCAAACTGATAGACGTTGGCGCAGAAGTGACAACTGGCTTCTGCCCGGTTCTGTTCTTCCAGTATGCTGCGCAGTTCGTCGGCACCGAGGCTCAGCAGAAGAGCTTTCAGTTTCTCACGACTGCAGCTGCAGCGGAACCGGACCTCAGATTCCCCCAGAGGATCCGGACTCAGACCTCTCATCAGGGAGTCCATCAGTTCCTCCAGACTATCATGATCCTGAAAAAAATCATTCAGCAGGCCGGTTTCCAAAACATTTTCTTCCAGACGGGCAGCCAGATCCTCCGGAGCTCCGGGCATCAGTTGCAGCAGATATCCCACGGACTGCTCCACATCACCTCCGGCACCGATCAGAACCCCCAGACCGCAGGCACTGGGTACCTGCTCACTGATGGCATAGTATTCACTGATGTCCGACGCAATCTCTCCGGACAGCAGGGGAATGGTGCCCGTATAGGGCTCCTTCAGGCCCAGGTCCAGTGTGACATGGAGTGAGCCCATCCCCACCGCATTGGCAAAGGCATATTTTCCATAGGTCTCCACAGGCATGTATACAGAAGGATTCTGCACGTAGCCCCGGACGGAACCGTCCGGACTGCCCACAGCCACCATACCTCCCAGGGCTCCGTCTCCCATTACCCGCAGGGTAAGGCTGTCCCCGGGATTCTTCAGGGATGCAGCACTCATAAGAGCCGTAGCCGTCAGGACCCGGGCCAGGGCATCCGCAGAAGTGGGCAGCAGACTGTGCCTTTTTCTGGCCTCTTCGGCGGTGGAGGAGGTTGCGGCAATAAAAAACCGGATCCTTCCCTCCGCAGCAGTACCTCTAAGTAGCCGGTCATTCATGATCTGTCGTTTCCTCTCTCCGCAGTATATTCAGCACATTCTTGAACTCTTCCGGTGGCTCACAGGAAAACTCCATGGATTCTCCGGTTACCGGATGAACAAACCCCAGAAATCCGGCATGCAGCATCTGTCCCCGGACTCCAAAAGGATTTTTTCTCCCATGATACTTATCATCTCCCACCAGGGGGAAACCCAGCATCTTCATATGAACCCGTATCTGATGGGTGCGACCGGTCTCCAGAGTCAGCTCCACCAGGCTGTATCCGGGAAACCGTTCCAGCACCCGGTATTCGGTGGCAGCCTCCTTGCCATGCTCCAGATTGACCGCCATCCGCTTCCGGTCGGAGGGGTCCCGCCCAATGGGGGCCTCCACCCTTCCGGCCGTCTCTTCTATCTGCCCATGAACCAGCGCCTGGTATCGGCGGCATATGGTATGATCCTTAAACTGAACGGCCAGTTCCTGATGAGCCCGGTCGGTCTTGGCCACCACCAGGATTCCTGACGTGTCCTTATCAATCCGGTGAACAATCCCCGGCCGCATCACTCCGTTGATTCCGGAGAGGTCCCGGCAATGATGGAGAAGAGCATTCACCAGAGTGCCCCGGGTGCTGCCCGGGGCCGGATGGACCACCATGCCCCGGGGCTTATTCACCACGATCAGATCAGTATCCTCATAGAGAATCTCCAGGGGAATATCTTCCGGTTCCACCTCCAGTGGCTCCGGTTCCGGCAGTTCCACTTCCAGCAGATCCCCGGTACGGATCCGGTAATTTTTTTTCACCGGCGCTCCGTTCACCCGGACCATGCCGCCGGAGATCAGGCGGGTCAGATACTCCCGGGACTGCCCCTCCAGGCACCCTGCCAGGAACCGGTCCAGCCGGGTTCCCTCCCCGTCTTCATCCGCACTCAGGCGGAAAATTTCATGACTGCTCACTTTTCTTACCCTCCGCCCGGTCCAGCATCACAATCCGTAAAGCCACCAGCAGCATGCCGGTCACCACACAGATGTCCGCAACATTAAAGATCGGGAAAACCCGGAAGTCCAGAAAGTCCCGGACATAACCGAACCGGATCCGGTCATGGAGATTTCCCAGGGCACCGGACACAGCCAGCACCGTACCCAGAAAACCTGCCCTGTCCCGGCGGATCCACCAGGCCAGCCCCACCAGAAAGATGCAGGCCAGCAGGGTGAAGCCGATAAGAAAACCCAGACGGTTTTCCAGAATACTGAAGGCCGCCCCTGTATTGCGGGCGTAGGTTATATGAAACACATTTTCCATTACCGGGATGGACTGTCCCGGCTCAAAACTGCTGCTGATCCGGTGCTTGGTCAGCAGATCCGCCGCCAGCAGTACGATTCCTGTCAGAATAGCTATCAATATGAGTCCCTCCATGTCTGTGTGCGGCAAAATATCTTACCTTTTAATTCTATCACAGCGGGACCCAAATCTCAGTAGGAATCCCGGCTTTTCCGGTTCCTGCAGACTGTACATAATACAAAAAATGCCCCGGAGGGCACGAAAAATCTATACGATTGGACCACGGAAATTATAGTGCCAGATCACAGCAGCCAGAAACCCCAGCACCATGAACCGGTGAACCCGCAGCCAGTTTCTGTTTTTTGTCAGCAGGTGAACTCCCCCGGCGGCAGCCGTGGCCAGCAGCACCAGCCAGACCATGGTTCCGGTGAGGTTCAGCCGGACGTTCCCGGCGGTGGCCATATATCCGTGGGAAATTCCAATGAGAATCATCAGGAGGCCGGCAGGCCGGTGCAGGGTCCTTGCTGTCCTGAGAAAACTGCGGTAAGCGGTTCCCGGCTCTATCCACCGGTTCCGCACCATCTGTTTCAGCACCCAGGGAAGCAGTTGAAACACAAGCAGGCTCACATTGATCCAGGCCAGAACTTTTGT
>JAXGWN010000086.1:0-6896 GCA_040773285.1 Bacillota bacterium | reverse complement strand
GTACTGGTGGACGGAATCAGTCTTCCGGATCTGCCAGGCACCAGACTGCAGGCGGTGGTGGACGGAGACAGACTCTCCGCCTCCATTGCGGCTGCCTCCATTCTGGCCAAGGAACGGCGGGACCGGATTATGAAGTACATTGATACCGTCTATCCCGGATATGGTTTTTCCTCCCATATGGGCTATGGCACCAAAAGTCACTATGAGGCTCTGGAACGGCTGGGCCCCTGTCTGGCGCACAGAAAAACCTTCCTCAGAAAGTGGGTAACCAATGGCAAATGAAATAAGACTTCAGAAGTTTCTGGCGGATTCCGGGGTGGCTTCCCGGCGTAAGGCCGAAGAAATGATTGCCCAGGGCAGGGTGCTGCTGAACGGCAAAAAAGTGACCCTTCCCGGGACCAAAGTGGTTCCCGGAAGGGACGAGGTGAAGGTGGATGGACACCTGATCCGGATGAAACGGGAAAAAATTTATATACTCCTGAATAAGCCCAAGGGATACGTCACCACCACCAGCGATCCACAGGGAAGAAAGACCGTGATGGAACTGGTGAAGGAAATCGATGAGCGGCTTTACCCGGTGGGACGGCTGGACTACCAGACAGAGGGTCTCCTGATTCTCACCAATGACGGTGAACTGACCCATGGTCTTACACATCCCAGCCGGGAGATCCGAAAGACCTACCAGGCGAGGATCCGGGGCCGGCTGACTCTGGAGGAGGCCCTGAAACTTACCAACGGGATCCAACTGGATGACGGGGTGGTCACGGCGCCGGCGGAACTGATGGTGCTGGAGGAAAATCCGGAGGACTCCCTGGTGGAGATTATTATCCATGAGGGACGCTACCGGCAGGTGCGCCGGATGTTTGAGGCAGTAAATCATGAGGTGATCCGGCTGGTCAGAACCCGCATCGGGCCCCTGACCCGGCAGGGCCTGGCCCGGGGTAAATGGAGATATCTCAAGAAAACCGAAGTCCGCCAGCTGCAACAGATGGCGGGCATCGGGGCAAAAGGCAAAGGAGGAAAGAAACGTGGCTAAGGACAATACTTTTGACATCGTGTCGGAAATTGACATGCAGGAAGTGGACAACGCAGTGAACCAGACCCGCAAGGAGATCACCCAGAGGTACGACTTCAAGGGGTCCGCGGCGGAAATCAGCCTGAATGGTCAGCAGATTGAGACCAACTCGGCCAATGAGTACCAGGTTTCGGCCATTCTCGATATTCTGCAGTCGAAGTTTGTGAAACGGGGGCTGGATATCCGGGCCCTGTCCGCCGGGAAAATTGAGCCGGCAGCGGGAGGACGGTACAAGCAGAAGCTGGACATTCAGGCAGGCATCTCCAAGGAAAAGGCCAAGGAGATCGTGGCCATTATCAAGAAAAGCGGACTGAAGGTCCAGTCCCAGATCCAGGATGATACGGTGCGGGTCTCCGGGAAGAACCGGGATGATCTGCAGGCGGTGATCGCCGAACTGAAGGAAAGGGATCTGGATATCCCCCTGCAGTTTGTCAATTTCCGCAGTTAGGACGGTCCTGTGAAGCGGCTGGGACTGGTGCTGGTGCTGACTTTCCTTATGCTCCTGCCCGGAGCGCAGAAGGTCTCCCAGAGTTCACCTCCGTTCCCCCTGGTGCTGAGCCCTATGGAAGCCGGACAGCCGGTAACCACCCGCCAGGTGAGCATCGCCTTTGTGGGGGACATCATGATGCACAACACCCAGATTGAAGCTGCCCTGCAGCCAGACGGCTCCTATGATTTTGGGCCTTCGTTTGCCGGGGTGGCCGGAGTGCTTTCCGGTGCGGATATTACCATCGGGAATCTGGAGACCACCCTGGCAGGTCCGGAGGCCCGGTACACCGGATACCCTATGTTCAATGCGCCGGACCAGCTGGCGGATGCTCTTAAGGAAGCCGGTTTTGACATTCTGGCCCATGCCAACAACCATACCCTGGACCGGGGGGTTAACGGACTGATACGGACCCGGGAGGTGCTCAAGTCCCGGGAGATTCTGACCGCCGGAACCAGAACGGATCCGAAAGAGGATACCGTGACATATATTGAACACGATGGTCTGGTCCTGGCCCTGGTCACCGGCACCTATGGTACCAACGGCCTCAGGCTGCCTGCAGGCAGGGAGTATATGGTCAACCAGCTGGACCGCACCAGGCTGCTGGAGGATGTGACCCGGGCTGCCCCGCAGGCGGACGGAGTGATCTGCTTTCTTCATTTCGGTTCTGAGTACCAGGAGGAGCCCAACCGGGAGCAGAGCGCCCTGGCCATGGACCTGCTGGAGGCGGGAGCCGTGGCCGTGATCGGCAGTCATCCCCACGTGGTACAGAGGGACTGGTACAATGAGGGAAAACTGATCCAGTATTCCCTGGGAAACTTCATTTCCGGCCAGGTGGGAGCCAAAAGGCGCAGCGGCATCATCTACAGGATTACCTTTGAAAAGGATCTCCGGCTGGACACCTTTAAGGTGGTGGAGGCCGGATATCTTCCGGTATTTACCAGAAGACTTCCGGAAGGGAGACGGCCCTTTGTGCTGAGCGTCCCGGACGAAGAGTCTCTTAAAATGTTTTCCCCGGAGGACAGGAGGCTGGCCAGAGAGGGACTGGAATACATACGGGCAAGAATGACCTATGCCAGGGCGTTGGACCTATAGGCAAATACAGGCATATCTGATACAATATAACGGAATTGATTACGGATTCTGAATAAATTAAAGGCGGAGGAAAACGATATGGTAAAGATGTTTTATGACAGCGATGCGGATCTGAACCTGATAAAATCAAAAAAAGTGGCGGTTCTCGGGTATGGAAGCCAGGGACACGCCCATTCCCTGAATCTCCACGAAAGCGGAGTGGATGTTACGGTGGGTCTTCGTCCGGACAGCCGCAGATGGGAAGAGGCCAAAGCCGACGGACTGAAAGTGGCTCCGGTGGCTGATGCCTGTGCCTGGGCGGACGTGATTATGGTTCTTCTGCCCGATGAGGTTCAGGCAAAGGTATACCGTGAGGAAATTGCCCCGAATCTCAGTGAAGGCAAGGCCCTGGCTTTTGCCCACGGCTTCAATATTCATTTTGGACAGATTGTTCCTCCTGCCACAGTGGACGTCTTTATGATCGCCCCCAAAAGCCCCGGTCATCTGGTGCGCAGAATGTACACCGAGGGAGCCGGAGTTCCGGGACTGGCAGCTGTCCATCAGGATGCCTCCGGAAAAGCCATGGACCTGGCCCTTTCCTATGCCAAGGGAATCGGCTGCACCCGGGCAGGGGTCATCGAGACCACCTTCGGTGAGGAAACCGAGACCGACCTGTTCGGTGAGCAGGTGGTTCTGTGCGGCGGAGCCTCCCGTCTGGTGCAGGCTGGATTTGAAACCCTGGTGGAAGCCGGATACAAACCGGAGATTGCATATTTCGAGTGCCTCCACGAGCTGAAACTGATTGTGGACCTGATGTACGAGGCAGGAATCAGCAACATGAGATACTCAGTCAGTGACACAGCGGAGTACGGTGACCTGACCCGGGGACCCAGAATCATTACGGATGAGACCAAAAAAGAGATGAAGAAGATTCTCTTTGAAATCCAGTCCGGGGAGTTTGCCCGGGAGTATATTGCGGAGAATCAGGCCGGACGGCCGAAATTCAATGCCCTGCACCGGATGGGCGAGCAGCACCTGATCGAATCCACCGGAGCCAAACTGAGATCCATGATGCCCTGGCTGGGCAACAAACGGGCCAAGTAAGCACAGGAGTCACGGGGTGAAAGGATTCTTTCACCCCGATTTTTTAAGGGGAAAAACGTGAGCGTGATTGTAATCGGTGCCGGGCCGGCAGGACTGCTGGCTGCCTGGGCAGCCGCCTCCTCCGGAGCGGATACAGTAATTCTTGAGCAGAAGCCAAAAGCAGCCCTGAAACTGCGGATCACCGGAAAGGGCCGCTGCAACATTACCAATTCCGGGGATATGGAAGATTTCATCCGGCAGTTTCCCGGCAGCGGCAAATTTCTATACGGGGCGTTTACCCGGTTTTTCCGTGAGGACCTGCTTTCCCTGCTGGCTACGGAGCAGGTGGAGGTGACAGAGGAACGGGGCGGCCGGATCTTTCCTGTGTCCGGGCGGGCCGGAGATGTGGCCGACGCTCTGGTCCGGGCTGCCCTGAGCCAGGGGGCCCGGCTGAGAACCGGTACCCGGGCTGCATCCCTGATTCTGGATCAGGACCGGGTGACCGGTGTCCGTACCGGTGATGGCACGGACCTTTACGGAAGTGTGATTGTGGCCACCGGCGGAAAGAGTTATCCCCAGACCGGCTCGGACGGATCCGGTTACATTCTGGCCCGACAGGCGGGCCATACGGTGAGTCCGCTATACCCTTCCCTGGTCTCCCTGAATATCCGGGAGCCCTGGGTTCAGTCTTTGGCCGGGCTGGCCCTGAAAAATGTCAGGCTCACTGCCCTTACCGGTGGGAAGAACCCTCCCGGGGGGTTCGGAGAGATGCTGTTCACCCACAATGGGATTTCGGGACCCATTGTGCTGAGCCTTTCCCGGGATCTGGTTCCTGTGCTGGAGTCCGGGCAGAAGGTCCCTCTTAGCCTCGATCTGAAACCGGCCCTGGATAGCGAAACCCTGGACCAGAGACTGGTCCGGGAGACGGCAGGGGAACGGAAGGAACTGGCCACTTACATGAAGACGCTGGTTCCCCGGAGCCTGATTCCGCCGCTTCTTCAGATTTCCGGACTGGATGGACGGAAAAAAGCCTCCTCTCTGACCCGGCCGGAAAGAGACCGCCTGGTTCAGGTGCTGAAGGATCTTCCCATGCAGGCGGTGGGCCATGGAGGTTTTGGGGAAGCGGTGGTGACCCGGGGGGGAGTCAGTCTTAAACAGATCCACCCCAGGACCATGGAGTCCCGGCTGTTCCCCGGACTTTATTTTGCCGGTGAGGTGCTGGATCTGGATGCCTATACCGGCGGATACAACCTGCAGGCCGCCTTTTCCACCGGATATCTGGCCGGAATCAGCGCGGCGGGAGAGGAGGATATGCATGGCTAAAATTGCAGTGGATGGCCCGGCAGGTTCGGGGAAAAGCACTCTGGCCCGGCTGCTGGCTGCCCGTCTGGGATTCACCTATGTGGATACCGGAGCCATGTACCGGGCCTGTGCCCTCCTGGTGCTCCGCACCGGGACGGATCCGGAGGATGGCGGTGCCGTACTGGGGGCGTGTGCCCCGGCAGATATACGGCTGGAGGGATCCCTGGAGGACCAGAGAGTCCTGCTGAACGGAGAGGATGTGACCCGGGAAATCCGCTCCCCCCGGGTCACCGGTCTGGTGAGCCGGGTGGCGGCCCATTCCGGGCTGAGACAGGAGATGCTGAGACGTCAGCAGCAGATGGCCGTACAGACCGATGTGGTTATGGACGGCCGGGATATCGGGACCGCGGTACTGCCGGATGCTGACATTAAATTCTATGTCACCGCCTCTCTGAAGGAACGGGCAGCCAGGAGAATGGGGGATTTTTCGGGTCTGGGGCATGAAAAAAATGCCGGCGAACTGATGGAGGAAATCGCCCGGCGTGACCGGGAGGATATGAGCCGGGAAGCCAGTCCCCTCCGCCAGCCGGAAGATGCGGTCGTGGTGGACACCAGCGGGAAAACCGTAGAGGAATCCCTGGAGGAACTGCTGGGTCACTGGAAGAGAAAAACCGGGTGAACCTGGTGATGGAAAGAGCTGGTTTGTGAAAAATTGTTTTACTTATTTTTTCTTAGCCTATATAATTAGATTTGTGGATTGAAATATCAGGTGCAGGTGTTAAATTGGAAATTATTCTTGCCCGGCATGCCGGATTCTGCTACGGAGTACGCAGAGCTTTGGCCATCGCCGAGGAAACCAGAAATTCATATCCCGGGGTGGTACACACCTACGGACCCCTCATCCACAATACCCAGGAAGTGGAACGGCTGAATCAGCAGGGAATTGTCAGCACCATGGAGGTGCCGGACGAGGGACCGCTGGTGATCCGGTCCCACGGAATCGGGAAGAACCGTCACGAGGAACTGAAAAACCTTTGCACCGTGGTGGATGCAACCTGCCCCTATGTGGCCCGCGCCCAGAGAATTGCGCAGACCCTCAGTGGGGAGGGCTACACAGTGGTCATTTACGGCGATCCGCAGCATGCGGAGGTTACCGGACTGCTGGACTGGTGCAGCCCATCCGGAATGGTGGTATCCGGAGTGGAGGAGGCCATGGCACTGGAGGAGGGGAAACCCTACGCACTGCTGGCCCAGACCACATCCGACCGGAACACCTTTCAGCGGATTGCAGAGATCGTTGCCCCCAAAGCCCTGACGTTTAAAATGGTGGATACGATCTGCAGGGCCACTGCGGACAGACAGGGAGAAGCTCGTGAACTGGCTTCTTTTTGTGATGTTATGATTGTCATTGGCGGCAAACACAGCGCCAATACCAATAAATTATTCTCTGTAATCAGAGAAACAAACACTCCGGTTTATCTTATTGAAAAAGCCCAGGAACTAAAATCTGAATGGTTTCTGGGTGCGGATAAAATTGGAGTAACAGCTGGTGCATCCACACCAGACTGGATCATTAAGGAGGTCATTTGTTTGATGGATGAGTTGAAGATGGAAAACGAAGCAGTGCTGGACGAAGAGGTGAATGAGGCAGTTGCGGAGGAGACTCCTGTAACAGAGGAAACCGGGGTCGAAGAACCGGTGGTGGAAAAAGCGGAAACCGCGGAAGAGGTTTCAGCCGAACTGACCATGGCCGATTTTGACCTTTCCAGCAGCGATGAAAACTATAGAGTCGGTGACATTGTCAAAGCGATTGTGGTACAGGTGGGACCCGACGAGGTGCTGGTGGATATCGGTGCCAAGCAGGAGGGTATTGTT
>JAXGWN010000085.1:0-6948 GCA_040773285.1 Bacillota bacterium | reverse complement strand
CGACCTGATCTGCCTGTATACATGCTGCGTCCGGGAAAAGGCTGAGGCCAAGGTGCTGGGAAGGATCGGTCAGCTGCGGCGGGAGAAAAAGGAGCGTCCCGGCCTGATTCTGGCGGTGGGGGGCTGCATGACCCAGCAGAAACAGGTGGCCCGGTATATATCCACCCATTTCAAAGGGGTGGATATCATCTTCGGGACCCACAACCTGCACCGGTTCGGGGAAATGCTCAGCCAGGTGCGTCAGGACAACCGGGCCCTGCTGGAGGTCTGGGACAATGAGGGGGCAGAAATCGCCGAGAATCTGCCGGCGGCCAGAAGCGGCACCATTAAGGGATACGTAAACATCATATACGGGTGCAATAATTTTTGCAGTTACTGCATCGTTCCCTATGTCCGGGGCCGGGAAAGAAGCCGGGAGCCGGATGAGATTGAGGCGGAGATAAGGGACCTGCTGGATAAGGGATACCAGGAGATTATGCTGCTGGGACAGAACGTGAATTCCTATGGCCGGGGGCTTTCCCGGGAGATCACCTTCGGCGGTCTCCTGCGGCGGCTGGACCGGCTGGGTACCTACCGGCTCCGGTATATGACCAGTCATCCCCGGGATTTTAATGAGGAACTTCTGGAGGCCATCCGGGAGTCTCCCAATGTCTGCCGTCAGTTTCATCTTCCCCTGCAGTCCGGCTCCAGCCGGATTCTGAAGGAGATGCGCCGGGGCTACACCCAGGAAAGCTACCTGGCCCTGATCCGCCGGATCTATGAACTGTTTCCGGAGGCCAGCCTGTCCACGGACATTATTGTGGGCTTCCCGGGAGAAACCGAAGAGGACTTCGAAGCGACTCTGGAGGTGGTGGAAAAAGCCCGGTTCGATCAGGCCTTTACCTTCCTTTACTCTCCCCGGGAGGGAACCCCGGCGGCAGAGATGGAGGACCAGGTGCCGGAAGAGGTGAAGACGGAGCGGTTTGCCCGGCTGCTGGATCTGCAGAACCGGATCAGTCTTTCGAAAAACCAGGCCATGACCGGCCAGGTGTACGAAGTGCTGGTGGAGGGCCCCAGCCGCAGCAACGGATCGGTTATGGCCGGCCGCACGGAAGGAAACAAGGTGGTGAACTTTCCCGGACCGGAGGAACTGACAGGACAGCTGGTGCCGGTGGAGATCACAGAGGCAAAAACCTGGAGCCTGTATGGAAGGATCAGGGGGGGAAAGGCTTGAGCGTACTTACGCCGATGATGCAGCAGTACAGAAGCATCAAGGAGAGGTTCCCGGAGGAGATTCTTTTTTTCCGGCTGGGGGATTTTTATGAGATGTTCTTCGATGATGCCCTGAAGGCCTCGGAGATCCTGGAGATTGCCCTCACTGCCCGGGACGGTGGCGGAGGGAAAAAGGTGCCCATGTGTGGGGTGCCCCATCACAGTGCGGAAGGATACATTGCCCGGCTGGTGGCCCGGGGCTGCAAGGTGGCCATTGCGGAACAGATGGAGGATCCGTCCCAGGCCAAAGGTCTGGTGAGCCGGGAGGTGGTGCGGATCATCACCCCCGGCACCCTCACAGAGGAGGGGGCCCTGCCGGAGCGGTCCAACAATTACATTGTGGGAGTGTCCCTGCGGGAGAATATGGTGGGAATAGCCTCGGCGGATCTGTCCACCGGGTATTTCGGGGTGTCCTGGATCAGCCGTCTGGCGGGGCTCCACAACCTGAACGATGAACTGGGCCGGCTTCTGCCAGCTGAGATCGTTACAGAGACGGCAAAACCGGACCGGCAGCTGGATGCCCTGCTGGATGGAAGTGCAACCGTGATCACCAGACGGCAGGGACCGGAAGACAGCTCCCTTGCCCGGCTGGAGGAAATGGCCCTGAGGCCGGAGGGCATGCCGTCTGCCGGATACCGGGCGGCCCTGCAGGCCGGGGCCCTCCTGATGGAGTACCTGGAGGAAACCCAGAAACAGGCCCTGGTGAACTTCCAGCAGGTGGAACTGTATACCCTGGACGCCTTCATGTACATGGACCGGCAGACCAGACGGAATCTGGAGATCAGCCAGTCCCTGAGGGAAGGGGACCGGAAGACATCTCTGGTACACATTCTGGATTTCACCGCCACCGCCATGGGGGGACGCCTTCTGCGCCGCTGGCTGGAGCAGCCCCTGATCGATCTGGAGGCCATTACCCGGCGGCAGGATGCGGTACAGGAACTGACAGAGAATGTGTTTCTCAGGGAGGACCTCAGGAAGGAACTGAAGCGGGTATACGATCTGGAAAGGATCCTTACCCGGGTCACCCTGGGCCGGGCCGGAGCCCGGGATCTCCGGGCCATGGCCCAGTCCCTGATGGCTGCAGCCAGGGTCCGGGACCTGCTGGCAGCTCAGAGCCGGATTTTCCGGGAGGAAGCAGAGCAGCTGGATGTGCTGACGGATCTCACGGATCTGCTGGACCGGGGAATCGTGGAGGAGCCGCCTCTGTCGGTGAAGGAGGGAAACCTTATCCGGGAGGGATACTCGGAGGAGATTGACGGACTGAGGGAAACCGCCTCCATGGGACGCCGCTGGATTTCTGAACTGGAGGAAAGGGAGCGGGAGGCCACAGGAATCCGTACCCTGAAGGTGGGATACAACCGGGTGTTCGGGTATTATCTGGAGGTCAGCAAAAGTCACCGGGACAAGGTGCCCGAACACTACCAGAGGAAACAGACACTGGCCGGCGGGGAGCGCTTTATCACGCCGGAGCTGAAGGAACTGGAGGACCGGGTCCTCAATGCCAGTGACCGGCTGGTGCGCCGGGAGTACGAACTGTTCTGCGGGATCCGCCAGGAGGCGGCCGGCTGTGCCCGGGGTCTGCAGGTTCTGGCGGGATTCCTGGCTTCTCTGGACGTATTTGGCTCCTTTGCCGCAGCAGCGGTCCGGTTTGGCTATGTGCGCCCCCGGCTGGACGGGGGTACCGGGCTCAGTGTCCGCCAGGGACGCCATCCGGTGGTGGAACGGCTGCTGCCGGAGGGGGAGTTTATTCCCAATGACTGCACTCTGTCCGCCGGGCAAAAATCCCTGGGGATTCTCACCGGACCCAACATGGCCGGAAAGTCCACCTACATCCGGATGGTGGCGGTACTCACCGTGATGGCCCAGTCGGGAAGTTTTGTGCCGGCCCGGTCCATGGAACTGGGGCTGGCGGACCGGGTGTTTGCCCGGGTGGGAGCCTCCGACGACCTGGCCACCGGACAGTCCACCTTCATGGTGGAGATGAACGAGGTGGCCAACATCCTGAAAAATGCCACGGCCTCCAGCCTGATCATTCTGGATGAGGTGGGCCGGGGAACCTCCACCACCGATGGTCTGGCCATCGCCTGGTCGGTCAGTGAGTACATCCATTCGGTCACCGGAGCCAGAACCCTGTTTGCCACCCACTACCATGAACTGGTGGCCCTGGAGGAACTGTACGAGGGAATCTTCAATCTGTCCATGGATGTCCGGGAGACCGGAGATCAGGTGCTGTTTCTCCGCCGGGTGATTCCCGGTGGCTCTGACCGGAGTTATGGGATCCATGTGGCCCGGATGGCCGGGCTCCCCCGGCCGGTCCTTACCCGGGCCGAAGAGAAACTGGAGGAACTGGAAAACACCCGGGAGACCGGTGTGCTGGTCCAGGGGGGACGCCAGCTGGAGATTCTCCGGGAAAACCCCGTGGTGGATATCCTCCGGGACGCAGTACTGGACGACTTCACCCCCCGGCAGGCACTGGATTTTCTCTATGAACTGAAACAGATTGCTCTGAGGCAGGAGGACTGACATGCCGGACATTCATGTGCTGGATGAGAATACCGCCAATAAAATAGCTGCCGGTGAGGTGGTGGAGCGGCCCGCCTCCATCGTGAAGGAACTGATGGAAAATTCCATGGACGCCGGCGCGGACCGGATTGTGGTGGAGGCAGACCAGGGGGGAACCACCAGGATCCGGATCAGCGACAACGGTTCTGGGATGGGCCCGGAGGATATCCCTCTGGCGTTTGCCCGCCACGCCACCAGCAAGATCCGCCAGGCGGAGGATCTGTATGCGGTGACCACCATGGGGTTCCGGGGAGAGGCACTTCCCAGCATTGCCGCCGTGTCCAGGGTCCGGCTGACCAGTTCCGTGGAGGAGGATGGCAGCGGGCATACCTATGAGATTCATGGAGGTCAGGAGATATACTTTGCAGAGACTCCTTCCACCCGGGGAACCCGGGTGGAAGTGACTGATCTCTTCTTCAATACACCGGCCCGCCGGAAGTTCCTGAAGGCGGTGCCCACGGAAACCCGGGCCATTTCCGAGGTGGTTCAGCGGCTGGCCGTGGCACGGCCGGATATCTCCGTGGAACTGGTGCTGGATGGAAAAACCCAGTTCCGTACCCGGGGCAGCGGGGATCTCCGGGACGCCCTGGCCTACGTGTTTCCCCTGGAGATCACCAGGGCACTTAAGCCGGTGGAGGCAGAACCGGACTTTTTCCGCCTGGAGGGGCTGGTGGGGCCGGCCTTTCTTTACCGCTCCTCCCGGGACCTGCAGCTTTTCTATATCAACGGGCGGCTGGTCCGTTCTCCGGTGCTGACCCGGGCCCTGGAGGAGGCTTACCGCCATATGATTCCGGTGCGCCGGTATCCGGTGGGGGTACTGAAACTGACCGTGAATCCGGCGGCGGTGGACGTGAACATCCATCCTTCCAAACTGGAAGTGAAGTTCTCCATGGAGGAGCGGATTGCCGGGGATCTGACCCGGGCAGTCCGCCAGGTGCTGGAATCGGGCGATTCCATCCGGACGGCGGCCCCCCGGCCTGTGGCGGCTCCTCCGGCCATCCGGACCAGGCCAGAACCACTGTCCTCCGGTCTGGACGATCTGAAACCGGGATCCATGCGGTTTTCCTACCGGGAAAGCATTCCGCCGGAGGCGTTCCGGGCGGCAGAGTCCCAGGCTCCTGCCCCGTCCACGGTTCCGGGGCCCTCACCAGAGCCGCCGGATCATCAGCTGAGCATCCGGCCGCAGAAAACGGAAACAGCCCCTGAAACCGGGATGGTTAAGGAAGAGGGCCAGGAGACCGTGAGGCATCCGGAGTTTCTGGAACTGGAAAACCTGGGCATGGTGGGGAACACCTATCTTCTGGCCAGGGGACCTCAGGGGCTCTATATTGTGGACCAGCACGCTGCCCATGAGCGGCTGCGGTTTGAGGAACTTCTTCAGCAGTGGCCGGAAGGCAAAGAGCCGGCCAGCCAGATGCTTATGGAGCCGGTACCCCTGGGTCTTACCCTGAGTCTGCGGGAAAAACTGGGGGAGGAGATTCTTACTCTCAGGAGGCATGGGATCGTTGTGGAGTACCAGGAGCCGGATTACTTTCTCCGGGGAACCCCGGCAGGGCTCAGTCCGCAGGAGACCCGGGAACTGCTGGAGGAGGTGCTGGAGGCTTCCGGGGAGCCCCGGGAGACCCGGCGGGAGCGGATTCTGATCCGGGTTGCCTGCAGGGGAGCGGTGAAGGCGGGTCAGACCCTGAGCCCCCGGGAGGTGAGAGCCCTTCTGGAAAAGATGGCCCGGGCCCGGTATCCCTATACCTGTCCCCATGGACGGCCCACAGTGATCCGTCTGTCGGAAAAGGATCTGGAAAAACTGTTTTTGAGAATCTGAGGAGATAGCATGATCAGAACTGCAGCCATCCTGGGGCCCACCGCCTCGGGTAAATCTGAAGCCGCTCTGCTGGTGGCAAAAGCCCTTCCGGCGGAGATCATATCCTGTGATTCCGTGCAGGTGTACCGCCGTATGGACATCGGGTCCGGGAAACTTCCGCCGGAACAGCGGCAGGGAGTTCCCCACCATATGCTGGACGTGGCAGACCCCCGGGAGCCCTATTCCGTCGCCCGGTATCAGCAGGAGGCCCGCCAAAGCATCCTGGAGGTGGCGGACCGGGGAAATCTGCCCCTGCTGTGCGGTGGTACCGGTCTGTATCTCCGGGCCGCACTGGATGATTATGATTTCCCACAGGAGCAGGGGGAGGGGGAGATCCGCCGGAGACTTAAGGAGCGGCTGGAAAACGAGGGGCCGGAGGCTCTTCACCGGGACCTGGCCCTGCAGGATCCCCCCACAGCTGAAAAGCTCCATCCCCGGGACAGCCGGCGGGTGATCCGGGCTCTGGAGGTGCTGGAGGAGACCGGTCGTCCCCAGTCCAGTCTTAAGCATGCCCGCCGGGAAAGCCTGTATCCGGTGCGGATGTACGGTCTCATGGTGCCCCGGGAGGAACTGTACCGGCGGATCGATGCCCGGGTGGAGGCAATGCTGGCTTCCGGACTGGAAGCAGAGACCAGAGATCTTCTTTCCCTGGGGGTGGATCCGGAATCCCCGGCCATGCAGACCCTGGGCTACCGGCATATGGTGCAGTGGATCCGGGGGGAACTGGAGTATGGGGAAGCCGTACGCCGGATGAAACGGGATACCCGTCACTATGCCAAACGGCAGTATACCTGGTTTAACCGGGACCCCAGGATTCTCTGGCTGCCGGCGGGAACCCCGGAGGAACTGAAGGACAGTGCCGGCGAAATCGCCCGGGATCTCAGGGAATTTCTGGCTTCCGGGAGGCCGTGAAAAGCCCCTGAAATCTCAAATATTTGTTGACATTGCTTTTCCCACAGACTATAATAATCCTTGTCGTCGGGGCATAGCGCAGCTTGGCAGCGCATCTGGTTTGGGACCAGAGGGTCGGGGGTTCAAATCCCTCTGCCCCGACCACAGGAGAATATGGCCCGTTGGTCAAGCGGTTAAGACACCGCCCTTTCACGGCGGTAACAGGGGTTCGATTCCCCTACGGGTCACCATATTGCGGCCCCGTGGTGTAGGGGTTAACACGTCGGCCTGTCACGCCGAAGATCGTCGGTTCAAATCCGATCGGGGTCGCCAATTTACAAACAAATATTGCCGACGTAGCTCAAATGGCAGAGCAGCTGATTTGT
>JAXGWN010000084.1:0-6969 GCA_040773285.1 Bacillota bacterium | reverse complement strand
CATTACCGGGACATGGAACCGGTCTACCGGGACCTGGCCCGCTGGGCCACCTCCCTGGGCCACCGGGTTAACGGCCTTTCCTTCCAGGACTTTGTGATAAGCCGCACCATCACCGACCGGGAATCGGACTATGTCACCCGGATCTATCTTCCCCTGGATACCGACACCATATAACAACCGGAAGCAAGCGCTCCCGGTTGTTTTTTTCCTGTTACTCCCGGAGCACCGGATGCATCCCTGTCAGGCGGCGGGTCCCCCGGCCGGAAAATCCTGACCTCAGAAGCATGCACGTATTTGCGGCCGCTCTCCCCTATCTGTTAATAAAGTATAGGCCCACCAGGCAAATCAGAATTCCGAATATCTTGTCTGCCGAAAGAGATTCCTTATACAACAGAAACCCCACAAAAATCAGGGCCACTGCCAGAAATGAACTGGCCGTAATGGAGGCGGCGTTGATTGGCCATCCGGCCTTATAGGCATAGATAAACCCCACCTCCAGGCCCACGATCACCAGCCCCAGCACGAAGGGTGCCCAGTTGATGCCGGCATATTCCCTCAGGAGACTGGTGTCTCTGCTGAAACCATAGTAGAAGATGGCGGAGAAAACCGCCGCAACCACGTAGGTGATGGTCAGCGAGGCAAACGGATTCATCCGGGCCGGAACCGACTTGGCACAGATCTGATACAGAATATTGGATGCAACGATAAGAGCAATCGGCCAGGCAAAAGACCACATGACAGTTCCTCCCCAATATATGGATACCGGTTACCTCTGCCCGTGAACCCGGAACTGGTGGAAGCCGGCATTGCTGAGACAATTATACCACCTCAGGACAACCGGGATGTTATTAGGGGATGAACTTTTCCCGCCCGTCCGCTTCCTCATCCGGCCAGTGAGCCCGGGTTTCAGCCAATAACGGGGTACCCCATCCATCATAGATGGGGTACCCATTTCATTACTCGGCTCCCGCCGGGCCTGATTTCTTCCTCTTGTCCACATACAGGTCCCGGATCACCGGGTACCCGGGCTGGGGAGCCAGTTCCAGGTCCCCTTCTACCGGTTCGGTACAGGCCAGCCGTACCCGTCCGTTCACCAGCACCTGGCAGCCGGCACATTTCCCCAGCCGGCAGGAAACGTAGTAGGCCAGGGTGGGGTCCTGGTTCTCATAAATATCCTTCAGCACACTCAGTACCGTGGCACCGGGTTTTTCCTCCACCTGGTAGACCTGCTTCCATGGCGGCTCCCCGGAGGAGGGGGATGAGCGCTGTATGCTTACCCGGATCGTTTTTTTCTCCATATCCTTACTCCTTCTGTCCATACTTCCGCACCTCCCGCCGGGGACTGAGAACGGGCAGGTCCACATCCCGGGTCGTGAGCACCATCTGTCCGTCCCGGCGGCTGACGATAAGGTTTTTCAGCCAGTCCCGGTTGTCGGTAAGGGGATAATCCCGGCGGTACAGGGCTCCCCGGCTCTCCGGCCGGGCCAGACTGGCCGCCGCCACAATCTCCAGGATCTGCAGGGAATTTTCCAGGGATACTGCCTCCAGCCATTCCCGGTTCATGCAGGGATCCTTCCGGGACACCGACAGTTCCGGCAGAACGGAATCCCACATCTCCCGGATGGTCTCCAGGGCTTCCCGGAGGCCGGCTTCCTCCCGGACCACACCCACCTTTTCCCAGGCCAGGGTCTGCATCCGCTTTCTCTGGGGCACCACGGGAGATCCCTCCTGCCTTTTCAGCGGCCGGAAGACCCTCTCCCGGAGAGCCTCCACCTGGGCAGGATCCAGGGCAGCGGGACCATTTTCCCCGGCAAACTCCGCCGCATACTGCCCGGCCCGGTATCCCCAGACCTGGGTCATGGTCAGGGCATTGCCGGAAATCCGGTTGGCCCCCATGATGCTGCCGGTTCCTTCCCCGGCCGCATACAGACCGGGCACCGTGGTTTCACAGCGGCTGCTGATCCGGATCCCTCCGTTCCAGAAATGGGCGGCCGGAGAGGTCTCCACTGCGTTTCTGGTGAGATCCGGCAGAAAATCCTTCATCCGGAACCCCCCATACCGCCAGTTGGCCATGTTTTCAGGAAACCATCTGGCGGATTCATCCAGCATGTTTTCCGGAATATGGGCCACCGACAGGTAGGTTCCCCCACCAGGGGTTCCCCTTCCTTCAAGAACTTCCATCATGGCGGCAATGGAGTTTACATCCCGGGTGCTCCGTTCCATCCGTTCCGGGTCCCAGCGGGCCATATAGCGTTCCCCGGTCCGGTTCAGTGCCCAGGCCTCCATATAGGCGCTGAGGGAATAGGGAAAGTCCACCCCGCTTAAGGATTCCGGACGGATCATGGTGTAGGGAAGAAACATGGGAAACTCCATATCGATCAGCTGGGCTCCCGCCCGCCAGGCCATGGCCATTCCGTCTCCGGTCAGTTCCTCCGGGGCGGTGGTCCGGGGATACAGCCGCATGGCTCCGCCGGTACACAGGATGGTGGCCCCGGCCCGGATCACCTGGAAATCCCCTTCCGCCATATGGATTCCACAGACCCCGGTGACCCGGCCGTCCCCGGTCAGAAGATCGGTGGCCTGAAATCCGTCCAGGATCCGCACGTTGGGGGTATCCCGGAAGCGGGCGGCAAACACTTTGGGAAACTCGGTGCCGGGAATCCAGACCCCCCGGGGATACCGGTGTCCCGGGGCCTGGGTCAGTCCATCGGTTCTGGCTCCCCAGTCCACCAGCTCCCGGATCCGCAGGGGAGCCTCCTCACAGTGGATCCTCACCAGCTCCTGATCGCTTATGTATTCCGACTCCCGGATCATGTCTTCCGCAAATTTCTCCGGGCTGTCCCGGCGGTCGCCGGGCAGTCCCAGAAGATCTGCGGCGCTCCGGCTGTCGATGTCCACATCGGCATCGGCGGTGAGGGTGGCCCCGGAGCGCCCCACAAATCCCTTGGTGACCACCAGAACCCTAAGGCCTGCCTCAGCGGCCCGAAGGGCTGCTCTGGCGCCCGCCCCCTCACTGCCGATCACCAGCACATCGGTCGCGAGGACCGTATCCTGCCAGCACTTTTCTTCTGTCATGAATTCACCCCCTAATCCGCTATATGGTGCAGTTCCCGGGCACCTCCGGAAAGAATCTCAAAACCGGTTTCCGTCACCAGGACGTTTTCCTCAATATCGAAGCAGCCCAGATCGCTGACATAGCCGGGTTCCACAGTAATCACCATACCGGGCTTAAGCACTGTATCGTCGCAGGGGGCCACCGAAGGGGGCTCCGTCAGCTGCAGCCCGATGCCGTGACCCGCCCTTCCGCATTCGAAACTCCAGGGAAGTCCATGGGCCAGAAATTCCCGGGCACAGGTCTTATAAACCTCCTCCACCGGTACCCCGGGGGCAATGGCCTGGCAGCCCTTCATGGTCACCTCATGGACGATGGCCTGCAGACGCCTCTGCTCCGCACTGGCGCCTCCCACCACTCCGGCCCGGCAGTAATCGGTCCAGTAGCCGTTATAGTTGACTCCGGCATCGATCCATACCAGATCACCGGAGCGGATCACCCGGTCGGTGGGTCTGGCGCTGATGCGTTCATAATTCCCAGTTCCGGACACCACAATGATAAATCCCGGCAGTTCGGCCCCCTCCTGGGCCATGATGGACACCAGCTGGCGGGCCACCTCCTTTTCCGTCATGCCGGCAGAGATCTCCCGGAACACCCGGTCGAAGGACCGGCCGGCAATCCCGCCTGCCTCCCGGAGACAATGGATCTCGTGGGGGTGTTTCACCATCCGCAGGTTCCACAGCTGGGGACTGGCATCCACGAACTCTGCCTCCGGCAACCTGTCCTTCAGGGCCATCCAGTCCTGGACTGCCATGTCCAGCCGCTGCTCGTAGCCCAGTTCAAACCCGATCTTTCCCCGGTCCATCTCCAGTTCCCGCATGATCTCCGCCACGCCCTCCACCGGGGCACCCATGATGTCCCCAAAGGTGCGGACATCCCGGATAAAGGACCGGCTCACAGCCTCCGGGCCGGCAAAATCCTGGACATACAGCACCGGATCCCGGTGTCTGGGAAGAAACACAAATACGGTACGGGTAAAGGTGGCCCAGTTGGCCAGCTTCCGGAAACCGGTAAAGTAAAAATGGTTGGCCGCCGCAGTCACCACCATTCCCGAAAGCCCGGCCTTTTCCATCTCTTCCCTGGCTCCGGCCAGTCTCAGTTCCATTTCCTCCACGGGAAACTCCAGATATCTCATGGGAATCCTCCTTCGTCCCGGCAAGCCGGGCTTTTCTTCATCCTAAAGTCTGGTGCCGCACCAGAGTCAAGTCCATTCATTTCCGTTTCTGTGTATGCAGGAGAAGTCCTGCGGTGCCCCCATCCTGCATGCTGTCTACGTAAGGAAACTCTGATTTATTCCCTGTGACCGGTCTTCCGGCTATACTCTCCCCGAAAGGCCCAGGATTTACTCAAAGACTCTTGACTTACCCCCTCCGGGTATGTATCATACACTTTGTACCCCATAGGGGTATAATTCCGCCATAGGAGGCCTTATGACGAAATTCCATATTAAAACCAACCGGACCTTCACGTTTCTCAGGCGAAATGCCTGGCTGTTCACCATACTGGTGGCCATAGGTGGCCTCTTCCAGCCCCGGCTAGGACTGTTGGTCATTCCGGTGATACTGGCCCTGACCCTGATGAGCATCTTCCGGGGCCGCTACTGGTGCGGGAACTTCTGCCCCCACGGCAGCCTGTATGACCGGATCAGTCTCCGGTTCAGCCGCAACACCCATATTCCGGAGATCTTCCGCTCCCGGATCCTCCGGCTTGCTTTCTTTGTATTCTTTGGCTTCATGCTGACCCGGAAAATTATTTCCGCCTTCTCTGCCCTGGGCTCCGCCTCCTTCTATGACAGGCTGGGTTTTGGCTTCGTAGCCAGTTACCTGATGGTCCTCATACTGGGCGGTATCCTCAGCATTCTCTTTGCCCCAAGGACCTGGTGCCATTTCTGTCCCATGGGCTTTCTGCAGACCCTGGGATACCGGCTGGGCCGGAAAGTGGCTCCGGTCACCCGGACAGACGCAAGAATCACGGCTCTGAACCCCCTGATGTGCCACCAGTGCGGGAAATGCGCCCGGGTATGTCCCATGCAGCTGTCCCCTTACCAGGAGTTCCGGGGCGACGGTCAGTTTGACCATGAAAAATGCATCCGCTGTTCCACCTGTGTGGAAAACTGCCCTGCCGGAATCCTTTCCCTGTCCACTCCGGATGCGGCAAGGCAGCAGGCACCCCTGACCGACCTGACCGGCTACCGCCACAGAACCACCATCGCCGCTGTAATCCGGGATGTCCGCAGCCTTCCCGGGGACGTGATGGAGTACACCTTCCATACGGAGGAGAAACTGCCTCCCATTGAGGCCGGCCAGTTCATTCTGGTCCGGGTCCCCGGAGAAGCATCCATGTTCCGGGCGTTTTCCATCAGTTCCTTTGACCGGGCAGCCGGCATGATCCGGGTCACCATAAAGAAAGCCCCCATGGGCTACGGCAGCACCCGGATCACAGAGTCTTACCGGGCGGGCGATCCGGTGGAACTGCAGGGACCCATGGGCCGGGAACTGGTGATGGACAAAAATTCCCGCCGTCTGGTTCTGGTGGCCGGTGGACTCGGCATCACCCCCTTCCTCCCCATCCTGGAGGATCTGAAAAACCATCCGCGACAGGTGGAACAGGTCACCCTGATCTACGGGGTCAACCGCTCCGGAGAATTCCTCTACCAGGATGAACTGGAAGGAATCCGGAAAGAGTACCCGGCCTTTCACTTTGTACCCGTGGTGGCCTTCGAGCCGGAATTCCCCGGAGAAAAAGGCTTCGTCACCGATGTGCTGAAAAAGACCGACCTGAACGGGGCACAGATCTATATGTGCGGACCCCTGCCCATGGTCAGTGCCACCCTGAAGGTATTCCGCCAGATGGAGATCCCTGAGGAATCCATCCGCTACGAAAGCGCCTGACAGCCGGTCCGTTCCGCAGAAATCAGCCCTTCATCCGGACAACATAAAAGAACCATCCCCGGGGGTGGTTCTGTTGTGTTGCCCCTCTTTTGTGTTGCCCCAATAGAAACGAAACTGCCTCAGGAAAGCACTCCGCACGCCTGAGGCAGTTACCTGCCCTGTTCCGGTGTAAGGATGACCCTCACCGTATCTCCCGGCCCTTTGCCGATTCCGGCCCGTATGTCCCTGGGGACTCCCAGCACATAACAGATGCTTCCGTCCGGATTTTTCACTCCCATATTGACAATGCTTCCCTGGTAATCCAGAGAGTCAAAGGTTGCCCTGACCTTCAGCCTTCCTTTGCTGTACAATTTGCGGATATCGAAGGGAATCTCCACATAGGCGGCGTCCATATCCGGTGCCTTGCGGATCACGGTCTCAAACTCAAACAGGTCTCTATCCCCGGAAAAACCCTTCATTTTTTTCTGCTGGCCTCATACTGGCTGATGTACTCCTCGACGGACATCTTTCCGCAGAGCCGGGCAATCAGGTCAAATGGAATCCGGTCGGTATGCCGGAAGCGGATGCAGCTTTTGGCCATATCCGGCGGTCCCGGCATCTCCTTTTGGTATTCCTCCAGGAACCACTCCGTAAGACCCGGATTTCCGTACATCCCCATGTGATACAGGGCAATATGGTGCTTCTGGCTGGCCAGGGAAATAAAAGGGAGAGGCTCATTCTTTCTGGCATGATACCCCGCCGGATAGAGGGAAAGAGGCACCACAAACCCGATCATGCCATAGGAAAAGTGCTCCTCAAATCCATCCGGCAGATTTGTCCGCACCACTTCCCGGAGTTTTTCCATGGCCACCTTTCTGGCTGGAGAAAGAGACTCCAGATACACGTCTGCTGCACCTGTCTGAACTTCCACTTCTTCGCCCCTTTTCTTATTGCGGCGCTGTGCCGGAAAAGCCGATCACAGAGACT
>JAXGWN010000083.1:0-7029 GCA_040773285.1 Bacillota bacterium | reverse complement strand
GATGCATCATGCCGCCTGTGCCGGAGAGAGGGCGATAAACTCTTCCTCAAGGGACAACGGTGTTATTCCACGAAGTGCGCTCTCGCTCGCAGAAGTTTCGCGCCCGGGCAGCACGGACAGGGAAGAAAGAAAGTTTCGGAATACGGAACCCAGCTGCGGGCCAAGCAGGCCGTCAGAAGAATTTATGGCGTATTGGAAAAACAATTCAGGATTTACTTTGCTGAAGCAGACCGTCAGAACGGGATTACCGGTGACAATCTGCTGATTATGCTGGAAAGACGTCTTGACAACGTGATCTTCAGACTGGGCTTTGCATCTTCCAGATCGGAAGCCCGTCAGCTGGTCCGTCATGCCCATTTCGAGCTGAACGGCAAAAAAGTTGATATCCCTTCCATTCAGGTGAAAGTCGGAGACGAGATCACCGTCAGGGAAAAGAGCAGAAAAACCGAGAAGTTCAGACAGGTCAGTGATCTGGCCGGCAGCAGAAGCCTGCCTGCATGGCTGGAGTCCAACCCGCAGGAACTCTGGGCGAAAGTGGCTGCACTGCCCACCAGAGAAGATATCCAGATTCCGGTGGACGAGCAACTGATCGTCGAGCTGTACTCCAGATAGGACTACTCTCTGACTATCGTTTTCGTACTGCAGGAATGGAAGGAGGGCATTTATGCTAGAAATTGAAAAACCCGATGTGATGTTTGTGGAAGGAAACGAGGACAAGACCTACGGGAAATTCGTGGTACAGCCGCTGGAGCGGGGCTTCGGAATTACCCTGGGCAATGCTCTCCGGCGTATCCTTCTGTCCAGCCTTCCCGGCATGGCGGTGAATTCCATCCGGATTGAAGGGGTACTCCACGAGTTCTCCACCGTTCCCGGAGTTGTGGAGGACACGACAGACATCATTCTGGCCATGAAGGCTCTTCGCTTCTCCAGTGACAGCAACGATGAAAAGATCATGCGGATCGAAGCAGAGGGTGAAGGGGAAGTAAAGGCCAGAGACATCATTGTGGATGCGGATGTGGAAATTCTGGATCCGGATATGCATATTGCCAGCCTGGAGCCTGATGGCCGCCTGTTTATGGAAATCAGGGCCAAGCGGGGAAGAGGATATGTGGCAGGTCCCCGGAATAAGTGCGATGATGATCCCATCGGGACCATCTACGTGGACTCCATCTACTCCCCGGTGCTGAAGGTCCATTATGAAGTGGCCGATCTGCGGGTGGGCGAGCGTACCGATTACGACAAGCTGACCCTGGAGGTCTGGACTGACGGAAGTGTGGCGCCCGACGAGGCGGTCAGTGCTGCCGCCAGGATCCTGGACGACCATATCCGGCTGTTCATGGAACTGTCGGACCGGAGTTCTGCGGAAGTACCGCTGGTGGAAAAGGAAGAAGAGAAAAAGGACAAGATCCTGGAGATGACCATCGAGGAACTGGATCTGTCTGTTCGTTCCTACAACTGTCTGAAGCGGGCAAGCATCAACTCTGTGGAAGAGCTGGTGTCCAAGACCGAAGCGGATATGATGAAAGTCAGAAACCTCGGAAAGAAATCCCTGGACGAAGTCAACGGAAAGTTGGCTGAACTGGGACTCTCCCTGCGGAAAAGCGACGAGTAGGACATAAGTTCGAGAAGAAGGAGGTTTAGACCATGGGTTATCGTAAACTGGGGATGGTTTCCAGTCACCGCAGATCGATGCTGAGAAACATCGTGACCTCACTGTTAAAAGAGGAGCGGATTGAAACCACAGAGCCCCGTGCCAAAGAGGCAAGACGGATTGCAGAAAAAATGATTACTCTGGGCAAGCGGGGCGACCTGCATGCCAGAAGACAGGCCCTCTCCTACCTGATGGAGGAAAGCGTGGTAACGAAACTTTTTGAAACCATAGCTCCGAAATTCAGAGAGCGTCAGGGGGGATATACCCGGATCATCAAGACTGGCAACAGACGGGGGGATGCAGCCCCCATGGTGATCCTCGAACTGGTGGACTGATCAGTCCCGGTACGGGTAAATAGAATGCAAAATACTTCTGTATCGATACAGAAGTATTTTTTTTGGGGAAGGCTGCTTCCTGCGGTCTGATTTTTCCCCTGTATTGTTGCGCCTGTGGTATTTTCGCGCTATGATTCATGTAGTTTTCAGGGAATGAGTGATGGTATGATTTCAGTAAATCAGGTGACCCATAAATATAAAAAGGATACCGATCAGGAAGTGTACGCCCTGCAGGACGTATCCCTTGCTGTGGAACCCGGTGAGTTTGTGGTGGTGATCGGCCATAACGGATCCGGCAAATCCACCCTGGCCAAGCATCTGAATGCCCTGCTGATCCCCGGAAGCGGTCAGGTTCTGGTGGATGGAATGGATACGGCCCAGTGGGAAAATGTCTGGAAGATCCGCAGCCGGGTGGGAATGGTCTTTCAGAATCCGGACAATCAGTTGATTGCCACTACGGTGGAGGAGGATGTGGCTTTTGGGACCGAGAACCTGGGTCTTCCTCCGGAGGAGATCCGGATCCGTGTGGATGAAGCCCTCAGCCGGGTGGGGATGGACGGTTTTCAGAAGCGGGAACCCCATTATCTTTCCGGAGGCCAGAAACAGCGGGTGGCCATTGCCGGTGTTATTGCCATGCGCCCTGCCTACATGGTGCTGGATGAACCCACTGCCATGCTGGATCCCAGGGGCCGGCGGGAGGTAATGGACACCATATACCAGCTGAACAGAAACGACGGACTGACCGTAATCCATATCACCCATTACATGGAAGAGGCTATCCATGCGGACCGGGTGGTGGTGATGGAAGAGGGAAGGAAAGTTGCCGAGGGAACGCCCCGGGAGATCTTCAGGCAGGTGGACCTGCTGAAGTCTTTGAGGATGGACGTCCCTCCCATGGCGGAACTGGAACACAGGCTGGCTCTCCGGGGTCTCCATCTGTCTTCCCAGGCCCTTACCGTGGATGAAATGGTGGAATGCCTATGCTTATTGAAGTAGACAATATACGATACGTATATAAACCTGGGAGCCCCTATGAGACAGTGGCCCTTGAAGGGGTCAGTCTGGGCATATCTGCGGGGGAGTACCTGGCAGTGATCGGACATACCGGATGCGGAAAATCCACCCTGGTGCAGCATCTGAACGGTCTCTATCTTCCCACGGAGGGTTCAGTAACTGTGGACGGCGTCCGTTACAGCGCCTCCAGAAAGCCGGGACGGGATCTGAGAAAAAAAGTGGGTATGGTGTTTCAGTATCCTGAGGACCAGATGTTTGAAGAGACCATCTTCGATGATATCGCCTACGCACCAAGAAATTTTGGTCTTGAGGAAAGCCTGGTGCCGGCCCGTGTCCGGGAGGCCATGGAGGCCGTTGGCCTTGATTTCGATTCCCTGAAAGACCGCTCGCCTTTCTCCCTGTCCGGAGGACAGATGCGTAAGGTGGCCATTGCGGGCGTTCTGGCAGCGGATCCGGCCGTTCTGATTCTGGATGAGCCCACGGCAGGGCTTGATCCCAAGGGCCGGGATGAGATTCTCGACCAGATCGACCGGCTCCACGATGAACGGGGGATTACGGTCATCCTGGTATCCCATTCCATGGATGATGTGGCAGCCCGGGCTGACCGGGTGGTGGTTATGAAAAAGGGTTCCCTGGAAATGGATGGAACCCCCAGAGAGATTTTTGGCAGACGGGACCGTCTCCGGGAAATCGGACTGGACATTCCTTCCGTGGCCCAGCTGATGCACCGGCTGAAAGAAGAAGGAGCCGACGTCCGTACCGACGTGCTGACCCTGGAAGAGGCGGAAGAAGAGATACTCCGCTGGAGAAACGGGGTGGCGGATCATGTTTAGGGATATTACCATTGGGCAGTATCTTCCTGGAGAGTCTCCGGTACACCGGCTGGATCCCAGGACTAAGATTCTGTCTGTGCTGTTCTATATGGTGGGAATCTTCGGGATAAAGGATCTGCAGTCCTATGCGTATGTGGCGGCTCTGACAGCGCTGGTTGTGGCCCTGAGCCGGATTCCTGTGGTATATCTTCTGAAGGGACTGAAGCCCATCCTGCTGATTCTGGTATTTACGGTGGGCCTGCATGCGGTACTTACCCCTGGTGAGGCTCTGGTGACACTGGGTTTTCTTACGGTGACCATGGAAGGAATTCTGCGGGCTCTGTTTATGGCCTTCCGGCTTATCTTTCTGGTTCTGTTCACATCCATGCTGACCCTGACCACGGCTCCCATGGCTCTGACCGACGGGCTGGAGAGTCTGCTGAAACCTTTTTCCCGGGTGGGTCTGCCAGCCCATGAACTGGCTATGATGATGTCCATCGCTCTGCGGTTTATTCCGACACTGATCGATGAGACCGATAAGATTATGAAGGCCCAGAAAGCCCGGGGAGCAGACTTTGAGTCCGGCAATATATGGCAGAGAGCCAAAAGCATGATTCCACTTCTGGTGCCGCTCTTTATCAGTGCGTTCCGGCGGGCGGATGAACTGGCCATGGCTATGGAGGCCCGCTGCTACCGTGGCAGTGAGGGAAGGACCCGGATGAAACAGCTGAAATACAGGCCGGCGGATTCTGTGGTGATTGTGACCATGGCTGCTCTTACCGTATCTGCCTTCCTGTTTCTGTAGGTGATTCCATGAAGAATGTACTGCTGACAGTGGCCTATGACGGAAGCGGATTTTCCGGCTGGCAGATTCAGGAGAAGAAGGATCAGAGAACGGTTCAGGGGGAACTGGAAAAGGCTCTTATGCGGCTGACCGGGCAGACGGTCCGGGTACTGGCCAGCGGACGTACCGATGCCGGTGTCCATGCCCTGGCTCAGCCGGTGCAGTTTTCTGACGGGTCCACCATTCCGGTGGAGGCTTTCGTGCCGGCTCTGAATTCCACTCGTCCTCAGGATGTCAGGGTTATGGGTGCCCGCCAGGTTCCGGAGGAGTTTCACGTGATCCGGGATGCGGTGGCCAAGACATACCTGTACCGGATCCGTCTTTCTGCGGATCCGGATCCTTTTACCCGCAACTTCTGCTGGCAATATCCCTACCCGGTGAATTTCCGGGCGTTGGAGGAATCGGCAACTTTATTGGAGGGAACCCACGATTTCCGTGCCTTCTGTGCCAGCGGATCATCTGCCCGTAATTTTGTCCGGACCATTTACCGGCTGAGCCTGGAACCGGCGGACAGAATGCTGGAGATCCGGGTACGGGGAAATGGATTTCTTTACAATATGGTCCGGATCATTGTGGGAACCCTGATGGCGGCCGGCCAGGGGAGACTGGATCCGGAGCGGATCACGGAGGCACTGGAGACTGGACGGCGTGATCTGCTGGGGCCCACGGCCCCTCCCAGAGGGCTTTATCTCCAGGGAGTGGAGTATCCGGAACAATGTCTGAACCAGGACCGGAATCTGCCGGAATGATTATTGACAGGTGAATGGGAATTCCATATAATTATGGTTGCGGTTTATGGAGGTTGTGCAAGCAAGAGCCCCGTTTGTACGGTTCCCATAGCGAGCAATCGAAACGAGGAGGGATTTAGATGAAAACCTTCATGGCTAAACCACAGGAAGTGGAAAGAAAGTGGTACGTCGTGGATGCTGAGGGCCAGACCCTTGGCCGGCTGGCCACAGTGGTTGCCAGCGTCCTGAAAGGGAAACACAAACCGATATATACACCCCACGTAGACACCGGGGATTTTGTGATTGTGATCAATGCTGAGAAAATCCAGATGACCGGAAACAAATGGTCCCAGAAAATTTACAGAACCCATTCCGGTTACATTGGCGGACTGAAGGAGACCAAGTACGCGGATCTGCTTCAGAAGCACCCCACCCGGATTGTCGAGCATGCGGTCAAAGGCATGATTCCTCATACCAAACTTGGCAAACAGATGGCCGGCAAACTGAAAGTGTATGCAGGTCCTGAACACCCGCATGCAGCTCAGAACCCGGAAGTTCTGACCATTGGGAAGTAGAAAGGAGGAGTCAAATTGGCACAGGTACAGTATTATGGCACAGGCCGCCGGAAAGATGCGGTTGCCAGAGTAAGAGTGATTCCCGGGGAAGGCAACGTGGTAGTCAACGGACGCCCCATGGCCGAGTATTTCGGCAAGAAAACCCTGGAGATGATTGTGAACCAGCCTCTGGTGGTAACTGAAAACACCGGACGGTTCGATGTGATCGCCACCGTTCATGGCGGCGGTGTGACCGGCCAGGCCGGAGCAATCCGGATGGGAATATCCCGGGCTCTTCTGGAAGCAGACGAGAACCTGAGACCGGCCCTGAAGAAGTCCGGGTTCCTGACCCGTGACCCCAGAATGAAGGAAAGAAGAAAGTACGGACTGAAGAAAGCCAGAAAGGCCTCCCAGTTCTCCAAACGTTAATACGTACAGAATTAAGCCCCCGGGATTCCCGGGGGCTTTTGTGTACAGGAGCAGATCAGATGGAAAACAGAACAATAAAGAAAAATATCATGGCGGCGGCGTAAAAAAGAACATTCAGTACCATAAGGACCATTACCGGTTTCAGAGAGGCCGGTATGGGGTTTTGCTGTTCTTTCATCGCCTGGTAGCCGGCGCTCCACCGTCCCAGCTGCCGTAGAATGAGGCAGGAAATAATCAGGCCGGAGGGGGGCAAAAGAATGAGAGGTAAGAGAACAAGGGGAAGAAGAACATACCATAGACCCTGACGTAAAGATAGGGGACCGGGATTTCTGTGAAAGCTCCTGACCCCCAGACGGTAGGAGGGCCATCCCAGGACCAGAACCGGGTACAGACCCGTGAAGATCCCCAGAATACCGATCTGGGTACTGAGATTCACGTCTTCCGGGAGAATCAGAACCAGGAGCAGAGGAATCCCCAGAACGATCAGGGTATAGCGGACGGCAAAATTGTGAAATATATTCCCGGGTTTCATAACGGCCTCCTGGGGATACGGCTGTCTGTGAGATCAGCATAACAGACTGTCCGGCAAAATTGAATTGGCAGAATTTTCCTGATGTTTGCACTATTATACATGTGCATTGCTGCAATTTCCCCGGGGCAGG
>JAXGWN010000082.1:0-7055 GCA_040773285.1 Bacillota bacterium | reverse complement strand
TGACAGTTTTCTGGAGGATATGGACTTCCAGGTGCTGGGGCGTTCCTCCAAGAATACCAGGGACGTGCTGGCGGACTTTCTCACCTCCGCTTTTGTCAGCACCCTTCTTCTGACCGTGGGGCTGGGGGGGATTGTCATTGAGATGTTTACCCCCGGATTCGGTTTTCCGGGAGGGATCGGTCTGACCGCTCTGGCACTTTATTTCGGTGGCAGTATGCTGGCGGGAATCAGCGGCTGGGAAGCCATCCTGCTGTTCCTGCTGGGTCTTATTTTGCTGGTGGTGGAAGTCTTCGTGCTGCCCGGTTTCGGGGTGGCCGGTATCTCCGGATTTGCTGCTGTGTTTGTCAGTGTTTTTCTGGCCACGCCGGATCCGGCCACTGCAGTGAAATCCCTGGTGATTGCCCTGCTGGGGGCCATAGTTCTGGCAGTGGTGCTGCTGAGATTTCTGCCTTCACGAAAAGTGCTGAGCCGTCTGGTTCTCAGCATGGGGGAAACCCCGGAACGGGGCTACGTGGCCCCGGACACCAGTCTTTCTGCCCACGTGGGGAAGCGGGGGGTGGCAGTCAGCAACCTGCGGCCCGCCGGAACCATCGAACTGGAGGACCGGTTTGTGGATGTGGTCACTTCCGGTGAGTTCATCGCCCAGGGGACGCCGGTGGAAGTAATTGAAGTAGAGGGTATGCGTGTTGTGGTTAAGGAAATTCGAGAGGAGATGAAGTAAGTGCCCGGATTGTTTGGACCTCTGGTCCTGCTTGTTCTGATTCTTATCTTTCTCATTCTGGTGTTTAGTTTTATTCCGGTGGGCCTGTGGATCAGTGCCCTGGCAGCCGGAGTGCGGGTGGGCTTTTTCAACCTGATCGGGATGCGTCTCAGACGGGTATCCCCCGCCAAGATTGTCAACCCCTGGATTAAGGGGGACAAGGCGGGGCTGGAGCTGAAAGGCGACAGCCTGGAGGCCCATTACCTGGCCGGCGGAAACGTGGACCGGGTGGTGGACGCCCTGATTGCTGCGGAAAGGGCCCAGATTCCCCTGAAGTTTGAGCGGGCTGCCGCCATTGATCTGGCCGGACGGAATGTCCTGGAAGCAGTGAAGATGAGCGTCAACCCCATCGTAATTGAGACTCCCTTCATAGCGGCCGTGGCCAAAAATGGTATTGAGGTCAAGGTGAAAGCCCGGGTAACCGTGCGGGCCAACATCGACCGGCTGGTGGGTGGTGCCGGACAGGATACCATCATTGCCAGGGTCGGTGAGGGAATCGTAACCACGGTTGGTTCCTCTGAAGATCATAAGCAGGTTCTGGAGAATCCGGACCGGATTTCTGCCACTGTCCTGAAGGCCGGTCTGGATTCCGGTACTGCCTTTGAGATTCTGTCCATCGACATTGCTGATGTGGATGTGGGCCGGAACATCGGGGCCCAGCTTCAGACCGATCAGGCGGAGGCCGACAAGAAGATCGCCCAGGCCAAGGCAGAGGAAAGAAGGGCCATGGCTGTGGCTCAGGAACAGGAAATGAGGGCCGAGGTGCAGGCCATGAGAGCCAAGGTGGTGGAAGCGGAGGCCGAGGTGCCCCGTGCCCTTGCACAGGCCTTCCGTGAAGGCAATCTGGGAGTTATGGATTACTACAATATGAAAAATATTCAGGCGGACACCCAGATGAGGGATTCCATTGCCGGCAGCGGAAAACCTGAAACCAGGAATGAATAGCCGGCCGGAGGTCTGATATGGATATTATCTGGGTGTTGTTCGTCGTGATCGCCATTGTCTCAAGAATCAGTGAAAACAAGAAGAAGCAGGCGGCCAGACAGAACAGGCCCTCCCGTCCTCCGGTACCCGGCCGGGCACCGGAGAGCCTGCAGGATCTGATCGGATCCCTGCTGGAGCCTGAAAAAAAGAGACCGGTTCCACCGGCTGCCCCATCGGGCGGCGTACCGGGAATGGAGCCGGAAGATGGGGATGAAATGCCGGATTTTCCGGATCTCAGACAATTGCTTTTCGGTCAGGATAAACAGGAGTCGCCGGCTGAGACAGCGGAGATGCAGTCCACACCTGAACCGGAACCGCTGCCTGCCCCGCTGCCTGTACCGGTGCGGAAGGATCAGCCGTCCAAGCAGCTGGAAGTGGAGGACCTGAGCCCCGAACTGGGGGGGGACTTTCCCTGGAGGCACAGTGAACTGGCTGCAGCGGTGGTTTGGAAAGAAATTCTCGACGGACCCAGGGCCCGGCGGCCTATGCACTCCGGCAGGAGATATTTATGAAAATGGATGAGTGCTGGATTCTGACCGGTGGGGAGCCTCCCTGCTCCAGGAGACTGCAGGAGTCACTGGCGGCCGCATCATGGCTGATCTGTGCCGACTCAGGAGCCGATTACGCCCGGGATCTGGGACTGATTCCCTGGATGATCTGCGGGGATCTGGATTCCGTGGACCCGGAGACGGTGGAGCATTTCCGCAGGCTGGAGGTCCCCTTCCGGACGGTGCCGGCCAGGAAGGATTATACCGATACGGAACTGGCCCTGGAACTGGCTCTGGCCTCAGGGGCCACCTCCATCGTTCTGACCGGAACCGATGGAAGACGTCTGGACCATCTGCTGGGCAATTATCTGCTGACCGTCCGTTATGCTGCCAGGGCAGCAATCCGCATCGAGGCGGACCGTCATACAGCCTGGGCAGTCACCACAGAACTGAAAGCGGGTGGTGTTCCCGGAGAGACATGGTCCCTGATTCCCCTGACGGATGTGGAGAAGGTATCGGTCAGCGGGTTTGTCTATCCTCTGGCGGAAACAGATCTGAAAACAGGCTCCAGTCTGGGGATCAGCAATGTTCTGGAGGGGGCTGAAGCAGGAATCCTGGTCCGGTCCGGCGTTCTGCTGGTGGTACGGAATTTTATCTGCTGACAATGAGGGGTCCGGTGCAGCCGGGCCCCTTTTTCGGGGGTCCGGGTCCTTCCCTCCTCCGTATATATAGAATGCGGAACCGGTGGTAAATATGGTAAAATATACGGAGACCTTTTAGGGAGGACATATGGAAAATCAACAGCTGGACCTTGAAATAACCGGAAACAACGAGGAGGCAGGCATCCTGTTCGGTCCCCGGGATGCAATCCTCAGGAAAATTGAAAAGACTTTTGACGTATCCCTTCTGGCCCGTGGAAACCGGGTGCAGATTACCGGTCAGCCCCCCGCGGTGGACCGGGCCCGGCAGGCGCTGGAGAATCTGCTGGAACTGTTGCGGGTACGGGGGGAACTGCAGCCGGTGGATGTGGAGTATGTATTGCAAAGCCTGACCGGGGGCGGACAGGTGGAAGCGGTGAAGGACGGTCTGAAGGAAGTCATATTTGTGACCCCCCGGAAGAAAAGTATCCGGGCAAAAACCATGGGGCAGTACCAGTATATCCGGACTATCCGGGACAATGATATCACGTTTGGCATCGGTCCTGCGGGAACCGGAAAGACCTATCTGGCTGTGGTGCTGGCAGTGGATGCCCTGAAGAAAAAGGATGTGGAACGGATTGTTCTGGTGCGCCCTGCCGTGGAGGCAGGGGAAAGCCTGGGCTTTCTGCCCGGGGATCTCCAGGAGAAAATAGACCCTTACCTGAGACCCCTGTACGACGGTCTCAATGACGTTCTGGGAGAGGATACAGCCGCCCGGCTGATCGAGCGGAAGGTGATCGAGATAGCGCCTCTCGCCTATATGCGGGGCCGTACCCTTGATGACGCTTTTATTATTCTTGACGAGGCCCAGAACACCACCCATGAACAGATGAAAATGTTTCTTACCCGGATCGGTTTCCGGTCCCGGGCGGTTCTGACCGGGGACATCACCCAGATTGATCTGCCGGCCGGACGGGGTTCCGGCCTGGTGGAGGCAGAAGAGATTCTCCGGGAAATTCCCGGAATTGCCTTTTTCCACCTGACGGATACCGACGTGGTCCGTCATCCACTGGTCCAGAAAATTATCCGGGCCTATGAAGTACGGGAAGGCAGAAGCCGGGAGTAGCGGATATGGGAATTTTCGAAAAGAAACCGGATGGCGGAAAATCCTCCGCCAGAGACCGGCGGACGGAAAACGGTAACGGAAAAAGGAAAAGCAACAGGAAGGAGCCGAAACACCGGCCACTGCTGGAGGACCGCCGTCACCGGGCCTATTTTATTTTTGCCCTGTTGTATGTGGCCACTGTGGTAATTATGGCCAGCGGATATCTGAGCCGCAGCCAGACTGTGGCAGAGGGTAACCCCAGTCCATATACCATTGTTTCCCAGTCCCGGGTATCCTATGAAAGTGCTGTCCTGACCGAGGAATACCGCCGGGAGGCGGTGGCAGCGGTGAGCCCGGTTATGAGTGTGGATCAGCAGGCCATCCGCTCCATTGAGGAAAACAATGCCTCCCTGTACGATGGCATCCGGGAGATCCGTCAGAGAGTCCGGGACGGGGAGAGCCTCTCCGGAAGCACCCCGGAAGGGGATCAGGAGAGTGCCTTCCGGTTCTTTGGCCTGGGGGAAGGGGAAATAAGCTATCTTCTGAGCGCACCGGATGGCGACATCGATATGCTGGAGGAATACAGTGCAGGTCTTCTCCGCAAGTATATGTCCTCCGGCGTGCAGACCTCCGGTCTGGAGATCGTCCGTCAGAATATGCTGGAGGAGATCATTTCCGGGGGCCTCAGTACCCCGGCCAAATCGGTGGTGGCAGCGGTGATCCGGGAGCTCCCCCTGGTGGAGACTCTCCTGTATGACGATGAGGCCACCCAGAGACGCCGGGAAGAGATAAGCCGCTCGGTGGATCCCGTAATGGTCACCATCGAGGCCGGGGAAGTGCTGGTTCAGGAAGGGGAAGTGGTGACCCCGGTCCTTTATGAGAAACTGCAGAATGCCAAAACCACCCTGCGGGACTATTCCCATCTGGGCATTCTGGGAATTGCACTGACCGTGCTGGTGCTGTATCTGCTGATGGGCTGGTTCCTGCTGCATTACCGTCCGGAACTGCCGGGAGACGAAAGCTACCTGGTTCTGCTGGCCGTACTTATGATCCTGGGTGTCATTCTGACCCAGATCACCGCCGGGGTGGCGGCCATCAGTGCCCTGGGAGGAGCATTTTTCTTCATTGCTCCCCTGGCGGCGGTGGGTATGCTGGCTGCCATTTTGCTGGACAACGAGATTGCCATTATGATGTCCATGATCCTGGGAATTCTTCTGGGACTGACGGCGGATCTGGCCATGGAGTACGCACTGGTGGCCATGGTGACCACCTTCGTGGGAGTTTTTTCCGTGTCCCGGGTCCATCACCGCAGCGATCTGATGAAGTCCGCCCTGTATATTGCCGGAGTGGGACTGGCCGGAATCCTGGCCTTGGGCTTTTTCTCCGGATACAGCCCCACAGAACTGTTCTGGGCAGGGCTGCTGGGGATTCTGGGGGGCTTTCTCTCCTCGATCCTCACCATCGGGATTCTTCCCTATTTTGAACTGATCTTCAAAGTGACCACTTCGCTGAAACTGCTGGAACTGTCAGATCCCAACCAGCCGGTGCTGAAACAGCTTTTGCTGGAGGCGCCGGGAACCTACCACCATTCCATTGTGGTGAGCAATCTGGCGGAGGCAGCTGCAGAGGCAGTGGGAGCCAACAGTCTGCTGGCCCGGGTGGGAGCCTATTACCATGACATCGGCAAAATCCGGCGCCCCTATTTTTTCATTGAGAACCAGCAGATGCTGATGGATAATCCCCATGAGAAACTGAGCCCCCGGCTCAGCACCCTCATCATAACCTCTCATGTGAAGGACGGACTGGAAATGGCCCGGGAAAACCGGCTGCCCAGGTCCGTGCAGCAGTTCATATCCACCCACCACGGGGATTCTATGGTGAGTTTTTTCTACGCCAAGGCCCGGGAGGCGGAAGGGGACTCGGTGAAGGAGTCTGAATTCCGTTATGACGGACCCAAGCCGGTAAGCCGGGAGGCGGCCATCGTTATGCTGGCCGACACCGTGGAGGCTTCGGTCCGCTCCCTGAAAAATCCCAATCCCGGACGGATTGAGGGATTTGTCCGGAAAGTCATCCGGGACAAGTTTGAGGCGGGCCAGCTGAGCGAGTCCCAGCTGACCTTCCGGGAACTGGAGACCATTGCCAGAGCCTTCGTCCGGGTTATCTCCGGGATCTATCATCAGCGGGTGGAATACCCTGAAAAACTGGCGGCGGAAATGGAAAGGAGCAAAGGCAACAATGGAACTTCAAATGATGAACCGGCAGAATCAGGTGAACCTGCCGCCGGAACTGGAGACAACCCTGAGCCGGATCCTGGGGTGGACAGCTGAACTGGAGCAGATTCCGGCGGGAGCGGAGGTTTCCCTGCTGCTGGTGGATGACGAAACCATTCAGGCCTGGAACCGTGAATACAGAAACATTGACCGGGTAACCGATGTCCTGTCCTTTGCTATCCAGGAGTCCGGAGAGGATGAGCCGGAACTGCTGGGAGGCCAGGAGGACACTTTGCTGCTGGGTGATATTGTGATTTCGGCAGCGGCGGCCGGAAGACAGGCGCTGGAATACGGACACAGCCTGGAAAGGGAACTCAGTTATCTGGCAGTGCACGGTATGCTGCACCTGCTGGGTTATGATCATTTGGAACCGGAGGAACAGACCGTTATGCGCAGGAAAGAGGAAGAAATTCTCAGCCATTTCGGTCTTCATAGGACACCATGATGAACCGTACGTTCCGGCAGAGCCTCAGAGCTGCCCTGGCTGGCATCCGCTATGCCTGGGAAACTGAAAAAAATCTGAGAATCCATTTTGTTGCCCTGGTGGCTGTGGTGGTGGTATCTCTCCTGCTGAAAACCACTTTTGTGGAAACGGCCCTTCTGTATCTTGCCTCCGGCATGGTGATCGTGGCGGAACTGTTCAATACCGCCGTGGAAAAGATTGTGGATCTGAAACTGTCCAGGGAATACAACCCCCTGGCCAGGATTGCCAAGGATGTGGCTGCCGGGGCCGTTCTTGCTGCTGCCCTGACCGCCCTGCTGACCGGGGGTCTTGTCCTGATGCAGGTGCTGGTGCGCAGGGGCTTTCTG
>JAXGWN010000081.1:0-7089 GCA_040773285.1 Bacillota bacterium | reverse complement strand
CTGCTTCCGGCAGTGGCTGCCAGCATCTGGTTTTTCCGGCTGCAGGCCGTGGCCATCATGCTGACGGCAGTGATTTCTGCCGTGGCCGCCGAATACGCCGTACAGAAAATCCGCCGGATTCCGGTGACCATCGGAGACTGGAGCGCCGCTCTTACCGGGCTTCTGCTGGGCCTGGTGGTCCCCCCGTCCCTTCCCCTCTGGCTGGTGGTCATCGGGTCTGTCAGCGCCATCGTCATCGCCAAGCAGCTGTTTGGCGGTCTGGGGAACAACCTGTTCAACCCTGCCCTGGTGGGCCGGGCCATCCTGGTGGCCTCCTGGCCGGTGTACATGACCACCTGGACCGCACCCTATGAAGCGGTAAGCATGGCCACCCCCCTGAGCAAACTGAATACCTATGTGGCCGGAATCACTACTTCCGCCACCACCGATGCCTATGTGGTGCTTCCCCATGTGGAAGATCTTCTTCTCGGTTCCGTGGCAGGCAGTCTGGGGGAAACCAGTGCCCTGGCCCTTTTGCTGGGCGGACTCTTTCTGATCTGGCGGGGTCATATTGACTGGAAGATTCCGGTTCTTTATATTGGAACGGTCTTCGGGCTCAGCCTTGTGTTCAGTCAGGGACTTTCCCCTCTTTGGTACGCCTCTTATCAGGTCCTCTCCGGCGGACTGATGCTGGGAGCCTTCTTTATGGCCACGGACTGGGTTACCAGTCCCATCACCAGACGGGGACGGATCATTTATGCCCTGGGACTGGGCATTCTCACTTTCCTGATCCGCCGGGGTGGCGGATATCCTGAAGGTGTGCTGTACTCCATCCTGCTGATGAACATGGCCACACCTCTCATTGACCGGCTGACCAAAGGCCGTATTTTCGGGGCGGTGAAAATCAATGGATAAAAACGCAGTAAAACTTGGACTGTTCCTTATGATGGTGGGTCTCCTTTCCGCCCTGGTTCTCAGTGCACTGAACGGCCTTACCGGACCGGTGATCGCCGCCAATGTGCAGAAGGAAACGGATCAGGCAATGTTGGAGGTATATCCGGGAGCCGACGAATTTGTTTCCCAGGAAAGTCAGTACGTTACCGACCAGATCCTTAACGTTACTCTGGCCATGAAGGACGGAGATGCTGCCGGTGTGATCTACACTGTGGAAACTGTGGGTTACGGTGGCTCCCTGACCCTTATGGCCGCCTACGATACCGCCACCCGTCAGATCACGGGGGTGCGGATCCTGTCCCAGTCGGAAACACCGTGACTGGTCGCCAACGCCGGTCAGCTCTTGTTTCTGGAGCGTTACAACTGGAAGAATTACGACTATTATCTTATTGTAGTGAAAACGACACCGGCAACTGAGTATGAGGTTGAGGCCATCACCGCCGCCACCATTACCACCAATGCGGTGACCAGCGGCATCAATGTGGCTTCCGCCCATTTTGCCGGTAACTTCTAGGAGGTGCACCATGGACTATAAAAAAGAGTTTCTGAAAGGAATCCTGAAGGACAACCCTGTGTTCGTCATGATGCTGGGAATGTGCCCCACCCTGGCGGTTACCACTTCGGTAAACAATGCTGTGGGAATGGGTCTGGCGGTAATTGCCGTTCTGACTGCCTCCAACCTCGTGGTTTCCCTTTTGAGAAAGATCATTCCGGATGCCATCCGGATTCCCAGTTTCATCGTAATTATCGCCACGTTTGTTACGGCTATTGAAATGCTGATGCACGCCTACGTGCCCGACCTGTACCGGGCCCTGGGGATCTTTCTTCCTCTGATCGTGGTGAACTGCATCATTCTGGGAAGGGCCGAGGCCTTTGCCAGCAAAAACCGTCCCTTCCCCTCCATCCTGGATGCCCTGGGAATGGGTCTTGGTTTTACCATCGGGCTGTCGGTGCTGGCCACCGTCCGGGAAGTCCTGGGCGCCGGCTCTTTCATGGGGATCCCTCTGTTTGGGGCCTCCTTTGAACCGGCCCTGATCATGATCCTTCCCCCCGGAGCCTTCCTGGCCCTGGGAATCCTGCTGGCCCTGATCAAACAGTTCCGGATCAGCCGGGAGACCAAAACAGCAAAGGAGGCCAACTAAATGTCCTACTTTACCCTGATTATCAGCGGAATGCTGGTACAGAACATTGTTCTGGCCCAGTTTCTGGGGATCTGTCCCTTCCTGGGGGTCTCCAAGAAACTGGAGTCCGCCATCGGGATGGGAATGGCAGTAATTTTTGTAATGACCATTGCCTCGGCCATCAGCTGGCTGGTATACACATTCATTCTGGTGGAGTTCGGTCTTGAATACCTGACCACCATCGCCTTCATCCTGGTGATTGCCTCTCTGGTACAGTTTGTGGAGATGGTGATCCGGAAGTTCAGCCCGGGGCTCTACAAATCCCTGGGTGTCTATCTTCCTCTGATCACCACCAACTGCGCAGTTCTGGGAATTGCCCTGATCAACGTGCAGGACAAAATGAACTTTCTGGAGGCAACCCTGAACGGAACCGCCAATGCCGCCGGGTTCACACTGGCCCTGATCCTCTTCGCCGGGCTGCGGGAACGGGTGGACGAAATGAACGTTCCCAGAGCTTTGGAGGGTATGCCCATTTCCCTGATCATTGCCAGCATGATGAGCGTAGCCTTCCTGGGTTTTGCCGGGCTGGTGTAACGGAGGTGTCCAATGATTGAATCATTACTTGCCCTGGCCGCACTGGGACTGATCTTCGGAGTGGTCCTGGGTGTTGCCAATAAAAAACTGCATGTGGAAACCGATCCCCGGGTGGACCGGATTCTGGAGGCCTTGCCAGGCTCCAACTGTGGAGCCTGCGGATATCCCGGCTGTGCGGGCTGTGCTGAAGCCATTTCCCGGGGAGATGCCCCTGTCAGCGCCTGTATTCCCGGAGGATCCGATGTGGCAGACTGCATCGGAGACATCATGGGAGTGGATGCCGGCAATGTGGAGGCCATGATAGCCCGGATCGTCTGCCAGGGCACCACCAAAACTGCCAGAGGCCTTTACAACTACGAAGGGATCTCTTCCTGCGTGGCAGTAGCCGGCAACTTTGGAGGTCCCAAGGAGTGCCGCTATGGCTGCTTCGGTCTGGGAACCTGTGCCCATGTATGCCCCTTTGATGCCATCACTATGACAGAAGATGGTTATCCTGATGTGAGTCTGGAAAAGTGTACCGGGTGCGGGATCTGCGTGATCAACTGCCCCCAGAGCATTATCCGGCTCAGCAAGGCCTACCAGAGAGTATTTGTCAGCTGCTCCAATCCGGACAAGCCCAAGGATGCCAAAGCAGTCTGTGATGTGGCCTGTATCAAGTGTAAGCGCTGTGAGAAGGCCTGTCCCTTTGATGCCATCAAGGTGATCCCGGTGGGTACCGGAACCCTGGCCCAGATCAACGACGATCTGTGCACCAACTGTGGCTGCTGTGCCGAGGTTTGCCCCACCAACTGCATTCAGATTATTGAACCTCTCCCCTCCTCTTTTGAGCCGCCCAAAGTGGTGGTGAAGGAGCCGGAGCCTGCTTCCGGATGTGGGGGTTGCGCCGGCTGCAATGCCTGTGGCTGATCCGGACTGAATCCGGCCTGTTGATGGGGTGATCCGATGAATACAAAAAAACTGGCCGGTCTGTCCCTGCTGCTGGCAGCGGCACTGGTTCTGGCCTATCTGGAAACTGTCTTCCCGCACCTGCTTCCGGTTCCCTGGCTGAAGCCGGGCCTTCCCAACATGGCTGTTCTCCTGACCATGCTGCTGGTAGGTTCCCGGGAAGCCCTGATGATCACCGTACTGCAGGTGTTCAGCATTTCCCTTCTGTTCGGGGCCCTGCTGACTCCCGGATTCCTGATCGCCCTGGCCGGAGCCGTCATATCCTGGCTGGCCATGGCAGTCCTTCACCGGGGCACCAGGATCGGCACAGTGGGATTAAGTGTGCTGGGAGCCGTTTTCCACGGGCTGGGGCAGGTGACCAGTGCCTGGCTTCTGGTGGATACCAAAGGGGTCTTCTGGATCCTGTTGTGGCTGATTCCCCTCAGTATTCCGGTGGGAATGCTGACCGGAATCCCCGTGGATATGATCCGCAGCCGGTACCTTCCCAAAAGCAGAAATCTCACCGGTGACCGGGAGGAAAAAAACGGATAGAAAAAATCGGGGCCGCCCTTCCATACAGGAAAGGCAGCCCTTTAAAATGTCACCGGAGAGACGGCCAGAATGATCTCTGCCTCTCCTTCACCAATGTTGTGGAACCGATGGGGAATCTTGGCAGAATATTCCGCCGCATCATCCGGTCCCAGATTGTATTCTTCCATTCCATCGTTCAGTTCCATTCGGATATGACCCCGCAGAACGTAACAGAGTTCATCCCCCTGGTGATGCACAGCTTTTTCTGTGTGTCCTCCCGGGGCAATGTGCAGCACCGAAACCTCCAGTTCATGCTCCGGCGTGGCACAGAGAAAATCCTGACTGACGTGTTCGCTGTGGGATATGTTCTTGCGGTGCTCTTTCAGGATTATGTTGACCCTGCTTTCGGGGAAATCCGTCACCAGCTGGGTCACCGATGCAATGTTCAGCACCTTGACCACTTCATACAACAAAAGAACATTGATGTTTACCTTTCCGTTTTCGATCTGACTGAGATACGGAACGGAAATTTCCAGAGCCTCTGCCAGTTCTTTCATGGACAGACTGTTACTTTTCCGGTATTTCCGGATCCTGGCCCCGATCTGTTTCATCCTGAAATTAAGATCTTCCAAACTGCTCCCACCTTTTTCCCCGACTGGCCGTTATGATACGGCTGCTTTAATAATATCAAATTATTCTAATATTTTTAGATATATTAAAAAATAATCCGGGATTTCCCGGATTATTTTTTTCAGTCTTCCATGGTGGCAAAAAACCGGAGAAGATCATCCGTACTGATCATTCCCACCACCTTGCCGGACTCAATTACCGGCAGTGAGTAGACCTCATTGTGCAGCAGTTTCAGAGCCACTGTTTTCAGATCCTCGTCCGGAGAGGCGGTCACCACATCCCTGGTCATCACCCATTCCACCGGACAGGCTCCATAATGACCGGGATCCGTCATGAAACGGTAGATATCGGCTTTTACCAGAATCCCGGTCAGCCGTCTCCTGTCATCAAGAACCGGAACGCTGTTTATCCGGCCGGATATCATCTGCTCCAGAATCTCATCCACCCTGTCCTGAATGCCGGCATGAAAGAAATCCTTTTTCATCAGCTGGCTGACCTGCATATTCCTGCCTCCTTCCGCTGCTACACACTGGGAATCAGCCGCATCTCCACCAGAAGTTTCCCCACAAAAACCCGGTCCACAATCTTATGGCCATAGTCCACTCCCGGAGCAGCCCATCCGATTCCGTTGGGGTTGTTATAGGCTCCCAGATAGGCCATTACCGGGGAACTGCCCCGGATCCTGGACCCCAACAGGTTGTAACGGGGGCTGACCAGATCGCTGCCTGCCGGCAGGGGGTCGCTGGTGGCATAGGCGTACAGATGCTGAATGTGGGCTTCCACCCCATCGGCAGCAGTGGCAAATACTGCCCCGTAAACTCCCTCCACAATGCTGACCCGCTCCGGATTGGCTCCATTGAGAAAATCCCGGTTGGGATCCAACGGGCGGCCTACCGCATAGAGTCCGCAGAAATTGTTCTGCCAGGGCTCCACCTCTCCGCCATACTTCAGAAAAGCGGTTTCCCAGAGAGCCTGGGAAATGGCCAGATCTGCCCGGACCCCATAACGGGCGCCGAATTCATAGTACAGGCCGGGTAGATGGGAGTACTGGGGAATGTTCCGGTCGAACCAGCGCTGCATGGCGTCCCTGGGAATGTATGGCCTTCCCATAATGGCCAGTTCCTCTGCAGTCTGGGGAATCGGCGCCTGGGGATCCCGGATATATACTGTTTTGGTGCGGTCATCCCAGTCCACCTCGTAGCCCAGTCCTTCACTTACAAAACGTAAAGGGAAGTAGGTCCGGTAACTGGGTGTTTTTTCTGTTCCAAGATTTATGAGACGGGCAGGCGCATCCACAGGGTGAGTTACCTGATTGATCAGGGCGGTGGACGACCCGATCTGCATCACCAGAACCCGGTCCTGAAACCGGCCGGTGGCCTGCTTGGCCATATCATCCCAGGCCACCTGGGCCCCCAGGTTTTCAAGAAGATTCCGCATGGGGACAAAGGTTCGTCCCTCAAGAATCACCGGCTGGTCCGGAAATTCCACTGCATCCTCATTAAGTATCACCTGAATCCCATCTGATGCCACTGCAGCCGCCGGCAGAGCCAGCAGAAACAGACCGCTCAGCAGCATTGCGGCAATCCGTATTTTTGTCATCCTCTCATCCTCCCCAGATAAAACAGCCGGATGCCCTCGTAGGTATTGCGGGTTACCCGGTTGGACGAGGTAAACACAATGCAGGTTCCGGCATCTCCGACGCGGTCCAGATCTGCCCCATCGGGGTTTTCCTGGTCCACTGTCAGACCGGTATTCCTGCAGATGGCCTGCACCACACCGGATATGGTCTGATTTTCCAGCAGCATCACTTCGTGGATTGCGCCCACACCGGCCAGTTCGGTAATACAGAACAGTTTGGCAATTTCCCGGTCGTCCAGGCTACTGATATCCCCGGTTTTCTTGGGGACACCCAGGGCATATATGAAGTCACCGGGCCGGCTGGAGGCAATTTTAATGCGGTTCTTATATACAGTGCCCACCGCCTGAATCACCAGACCTGTCTGCTGATTCTCCGGATCGTCCACCACCTGTACCTGCAGGGGTACGTCACTTTCCGAGGCCGTGGACAGTTCATCCCGGATGCCCCGGACTATTTCCTCACCGTTGGCGCTCTGGGAGGAAAAAACTGTAATGTTCAGCATGGACAGTTCCGCGCCTATGGCAAACAGTTCCCCCAACACCGTTCTGGCCCGGATCCGGCCAAGAAGATAGGGAAACACAATGGTTACATCCCCTTCACTGACTCCGGTTCCGATGGAGGCGGTATGGGCGGAGACCAGATATCTGGCAGAATCCAGGGTTACGATTTCGATGTTTCTACCGGCGTAGCTTATGACAGGCACCTCCCCTGTTAGGT
>JAXGWN010000080.1:0-7089 GCA_040773285.1 Bacillota bacterium | reverse complement strand
CCGAAGAAAAAGGGGCCGTTGATCTCATAGACCGCCAGCCGGTTTCCCGGTTTCTGCGGATCCGGACTTTCTTCCCTGTCCGTTTCCTCTTCCCGGGGAAGAACATCGGTCACTTCACTCATCCGCTTCATGAACAGAAATGCGGTCAGCGCCATCCCCACCTCAATGGCGATCACCAGATCAAAAATCACGGTCAGCCCGAAAGTCAGGAGAAACACCAGGGCGTCGCTGCGGGGGGCACGGGACAGTTCACCAAACTGTTCCCATTCCCCCATGTTCCAGGCCACCACCACCAGAACCGCTGCCAGGGAGGCCATGGGAATGAAACGGACATAGGGCATCAGGACCAGCATCATAAGAAGAAGAACCAGGGCATGTACTATGCCGGCCACCGGGGTCCGTCCCCCATTTTTCACATTGGCGGCAGTCCGGGCAATGGCGCCGGTCACCGGAATTCCCCCCAGCAGGGCGGAAAACACATTGGCGGTTCCCTGGGCCACCAGTTCCATGTTGGAGCGGTGATTTCCTCCGGTCATTCCATCGGCCACAACCGCCGACAAAAGGGATTCAATGGCCCCCAGCAGAGCGATGGCCACAGCGGAAGGCAGCAGAACCCGGATCAGGCCCAGGGACACCGGGGGAAACACCGGAGCGGAAAAGTTTCCGGATATCTCCCCGAAGCGGCTCCCGATGGTCTCCACCGGCAGACTGAACACCAGGGCCAGCACCGTGGAGCCCACAATGGCCACCAGGGTGCCAGGAAGCTTTATCTGCAGCCGGGGCCACAGCACTATGATTCCCACAGAAAAGATTCCCAGAGCCAGGGCTGCCGGGTTTACTGTATGAAGGTTTTCCAGATACACCATCCATTTTTCCAGGAACTCCGAAGGCACTGTCGCCAGGGAAAGTCCAAGAAAATCCCCCACCTGGGTGGAAAAGATCACTACGGCGATTCCACAGGTAAATCCTGTGGTGATGGGATAGGGGATAAACTGAATCATCTCCCCCATCTTCAGAAGCCCCATCCCGATAAGAATCAGGCCGGCCATCAGGGTGGCCAGGGCCAGTCCGGTCAGGCCATGGGTGGTCACCACTCCCAGCACCAGAACCACGAAGGCTCCGGTGGGTCCGGCAATCTGCAACCCGGCTCCCTCCCAGCAGGGAAACCAGAAGGCCTCCCACCACTCCGGTGATCAGTCCTTTTTCAGGGGACACTCCGGAGGCAATGGCCAGGGCAATGCACAGGGGCAGGGCAATGATCCCCACGATGACCCCGGCACTGAGATCCTGGAAGAAGCTCTGGCGGTCGTAGGTTTTCAGGGTGGTCAGCAGTTTGGGTTTCAGCATATCGGTTCCTCCGGATGAATTATTCCATATTACACGTACCAAAAAGATGGTACTGCCAAAAGACGCCGTAATCAAGGGTGACACCACACAAAAATCCTTTACATTTCAATATGGATCCCACAGAATGGTCTGGAAAACAAACAGAAGAGGTGATGCGAATGGAAACATGGCGACTGATCGATTCCGGTGTGGCGGACGGGGCCACCAACATGGCCACCGATGAGGCCCTGCAGATATCCTGCCGGGATGGACAGAGTCCGCCGGTACTGCGGTTCTATGGCTGGAACCCACCTACCCTGTCCCTGGGCTTTTTCCAGAAGGCGGAAAAAGAAGTGGATCTGGAGGAAGTGGAACGCCTGAAGATCCATCTGGTCCGGCGTCCCACCGGCGGCCGGGCTGTCCTTCACCACCAGGAACTGACCTACAGCCTGATCATCCCCGAAGACCACCCCCTGATGCCCCGGACCGTCACAGACTCCTACCGGATTATATCCTCCGGTCTTCTGGAAGGGTTTCATCTGCTGGGAATTCCGGCAGAACTGTCCGGTGAGACCACCATCCGGGCCAGGGATTTCCGCTCTTCTGCCTGCTTTGAGGCCCCATCCAGTTATGAACTGGTGGTGGAGGGGAAAAAAATTGTGGGAAGCGCCCAGGTCCGAAAGGATGGCGTCCTGCTGCAGCATGGTTCCATCATGCTGGATCTGGACGCCGGGATGCTGATCCGCCTGCTGCGGGTCCGGGACAGCCGGACCGCAGAACGGATGCGGCAGCTTCTTCTGGAAAAAGCCACCTCCATCCGGGAGGTGGCTGGAACGGTCCCCGGTTACGGGGAACTGACGGATGCCTTCACCCGGGGATTTGAAAATGCCCTGGGGGTTCATCTCAGTTCTTCGGAACTGACCCTGCAGGAACTTGAGGACACAGAGCGTCTCCGGAAAGACAAGTACGCCCATCCCTCCTGGACTTTCCGCCGTTAGGATGGCCGGGTAAAAAGCCGGGCCAGGGAGGGCATCAGGATCACCGCGATGGAGATGGCCCCCCCGGTGAGAACCACGTCCATTCCGGCCTGGAGGCTGTCAGGAAGCCGGTTCCCCAGAAGATGAATCATGGTCAGGTACAGGCTGTATCCTGGCACCAGCGGCACGATGCCGGGGATCACGTAGGTGGTCACCGGCATTTTCTGTATCCGGGCCAGAATCTCCCCCCCCAGGCCCACGGTCAGGGCTCCCAGGAAAGTGGACAAAGCCAGAGAACTGCCCCCCTGGTTCACCAGCCAGTACACCGTCCAGCCCAGGGCACCGGTGAGTCCCGCCCAGAATACTGCCCGGCGGGGGGCATTGAACAGAACTGCAAACCCCAGAGTGGAAATGAGGGAGAAAAAGAACTGGGGAAAAACACTCACAGCACAAACCCTCCCATCTGGGCCCGGATCTTAAATATCAGGCCTACCCCCACCGCTATGGACAGGGCGATCACCAGGGCCTCGGCCACCCGGGAAGTCCCGGCGATCAGGTCCCCCTCAATAAAATCCCGCAGTCCGTTCACTGTGGCAACTCCCGGCACCAATGGCATAATGGCCCCCACCACCACGGCATCCACCCGCAGGGAGGGTCTCAGCATACCGGCCAGGATGGCCAGAAAAGCCACCAGGGCACCCCCCGCAGCATTGGCAAGAAATGTGGTATTCCCTGATACTGCCAGACGGTCACTGGACCAGACCACCGCCGGCGCAATCAGGGCAGCGGCCAGAAACTCCGGGGGGCCCCCGGAAAAAAGCAGCGCAAAAAAACCGGAAGCCAGAGCCCCGGCCAGAAGACGGACCGGTTCCGGATAGCGGCGTTTTTGCCGAATTCTGTGCAGTTCCTCCATGGCTTCCCGGACCCCCAGGGTTCCCCCTTCAAACCGCTTGGACAGATCATTGATGGAAGCAATGGTTTCCAGATTGATCCCCCGGCTGCGGATCCGTTTCAGATAACTGATGCCGTCGTGCTGGTCCTCAGCGATAAAGATTCCCGTGGGGGTCACAAAGGAGTTCACGCTGAGAAACCCCCGGGCCCGGCAGATCCGTTCAATGGTCTCCTCGGTACGGTAGGTTTCCGCCCCGTTTTTCAGCAAAAGCTGTCCTGCATACAGCGCCAGCCTCAGGATTTCCCTTTTCTCCGCAGTCTGCATTCTATCCCTCAACTTCCTCTGCCGGCAGGGCCGCCTCCCCCCGGATAAAAAAGCCCCTTCCAAACCGGATTTCCCTGTGGATGGTCAGTCCGGTGCGGCGCAGGAGATCTCCGGTACGGCGGTTCAGATTGCAGCCTCCGGACAACCGGCACCAGGCCGGACTGAGCCGGTCTGCCAGCAGGCCGGATTTCCCCTCCGGCCTGACATGTTCCATATAAAGGATTTTTCCACCCGGCCGGAGTACCCGGACCAGTTCCCCAAGGCCTTTTTGCGGATCCTCCACGGAACAGAACACCAGGGTGAACACCACGGTATCGAAGGAGCCGTCTCCAAAAGGAAGACTCTCCACCGATCCCTCCACCATTCTCACCTGCACCGGAAACACTGCAGCCTTTTTTCTGAGGCTGTCCCGGATCCGGCAGTCCAGCAGCGTAAGGGTGGCGATGTCCTGAGCGGGATATGCCGGCAGATTGCTTCCGGTACCAGGCCCAATCTCCAGAACATCACCCCATGCTCCGGTCAGCAGTTCCCTCCGGGCCTTTTTCAGACTGCCGGACTCCAGGGGAAGCATAAACAGATCATACAGCAGTTCACCCGGTTTCACAGTCCATTCCTCCCCGGATTATTCTCCGATCATCTGCGGATTTCGCTCCAGAGGCTCATCCAGCAAGATGTGTTCCAGCAGCATGGTCTCCCCTTCCACCGTCAGCATCACCCGTTTCACATCTTCAAACTCTGTCAGGGTATTGGCAATGGAATTCAGGGTCATGGACTCTCCTGCAGCACCACCCCAGTGGTTGATCGTCATTTCCTCGGAAAAATCCACCACCACCAGGTCGTCCTGCACTGTCAGGGAAAGTACCTTTACTCCCTCCGGGATGGTGGGGAAAAGATCTTCCCGTTCCGGACCGGCTGCCAGTTCCGTAAGCACCAGGGTCAGGTAGTCCTCCCGGGTAATGTTCTCAGGATAAATGATTTCCCGGATTTCAGCCACCACCGCATCGGCGTTTGCATTTCCAAAGTACAGCCTCACATGTTCCCTGACATCATCCGGTTCAGCCGGTTCCTGCGGAGTCACAGGATCCTCCGACTGTACCGGGGGTTCCTGTGGCGGTTCCACGCGGCTGCAGGCCCCCAGAACCAGCGCTGGAATCAGCAGCAGAACAAGCACCAGCCATCCAATTTTTCTCATTTCGATTCCTCCTGTATTTCGCATGTCTGTTCCCGGGCCGGCCAGACCAGAAGCAGTTCCTCCGCCTCCCGGTTCAGAAGCCTGGCCAGTTTGCGGATCCTCCGGTTCAGATAATCCAGATCCATGCCGGCAAAGCCATCCAGATCCAGCCCTTCCACCATATATCCGGCCATCTTCCAGATTTTTTCCGCGTCCCTGTAAGCATCCCCCTCCCCGGAAATGGAAATCAGGGAATCCAGCAGGGCAGCCAGCACCGACACGTCCCCGCAGCCATAGTGTCTCAACTGATGATATGTGGTGTACAGCAGTTCCTGGTAGGATATGTGGGGCACAAACAGCCGGGGAATATCCGACTTTCCGTAATAGTATATGGTCTCCAGTTCCTTTCCGATCTTCCTGAGAATGGGACCCAGTTTGGAGATGCAATGGATTGCGGTATTGGGGTCGTTTACCCCCGGGGAAATGGCCCGCAGGGCAATCTCCACCAGTTTTATGATCCCGAATTCCACATCTTCCCTGCTATTTCTGTCTTCCCCCAGTTCCAGCAGGGTCTGTACTTTTTCTGAGAATTCCTCCTGGGTCAGTTCCGGTGCCGTTTCCTCCCGGGTCCGGAAGGCCATCAGCAGGGTGTCCCCTTCCTGGAGGAATGCTCCGACCCGGGTCTTCAGGATCAGGATCAGTCCCTGCTCCTCCCCCAGGTCCGCCAGGGATGTATAGTTAATTTCCTTGACAAAACCCCACCGGCCGGACGGCACCTGGGTCCAGGCCTCATCCAGCATTTCCGGAGCCGGCCCCTCCAGTCTGGTATGAGCCCGGGAATCATTGCCGATTCTATGTATGTCCTCATCCACCGCCGCCAGTATCTCTCCGGTGATTCTCTCAATAATTCCGGTGATCTGCACAGAACGGGCCACATGGTGAATAAAATATCCGAATGAGCCAAGACAGCTGAGGGCCAGCAAAACCCCCAGGGTGGTACTGATCACCGGCTGAATGTCCCGGGCAGACCCGGTGGCATACAGAGACAGAATGGAATAAATGAAGGAGGCCATAAAGAGACCGAGAACTCTCAGAGAAGTCTTCTGCTCCAGAAAGTCCCGGGCGATCCGGGGAGAGAACTGGCCTGAATACATGGTAAGTACCACCATAATAGTGGAAAAGGATACCGTGATCATGGTCAGCAGGGCGCCTACCAGCGTGGAGAAAATTCCCCGGGCCAGATCCCGGTCCACCTGCATCAGGGGAGGAAATGTGACCTCTCCTGTCAGGCTGCGGTCCGCCCATATGGCTGCTGCCGCCAGTGCCAGTCCTCCCAGACTGTATAAAAGCGGGATAAAGAAGATTCTCTTGCGTATCCGCCGGTAATATACCAGAAAACGTTCCATACTGACCCTCCTTGATTCTATACGTCAGTATACCACGATTGGAGGCGCTCTGTATGGGGAACCGGGCATCCGTGATATAATCAGTTGAAGGATATAAACCGATTCAGGAGGGATTTTTCCATGAAAATAAGTAAATCTTTTTGGCTCCCTGGCTGCCTCATGCTGCTGGCGGCTCTTCTGATTCCATCCGGATGCAGCGGCAACCGGGAGGCTGTGCTGCAGGAGGAGATTACCAGGCTGCAGGAGCAGCTGAACCGGCAGCAGGAATCCCTGGCTGCTCTCGAAGCGGAAAAAACTGTTTTGGAAGACAGCCTGCTGGAAAGCGTTGAGCAGGACAGCCGCGACCTGTTGTTTTCCGCCCTGAGAGCCGTGCACCATATCAAAAATGAGGACTATGGTGCCCTGGGGGAAATGGCCCATCCGGAGGAAGACGTCCGCTTCTCCCCGTACGGATATGTAAACCAGGACCAGGATCAGAAATTCTCCGGACGACAGTTTTCGCTTCTGGCCTCCGGAAGCCAGGACTATCTGTGGGGTGCCTACGACGGAAGCGGGGAGCCCATTGAACTGGGCTTCCAGGAGTACTTCCGCACCTTTGTGTTTCCTGTGGATTTTACCGCCCCCCATATGATCGGGGTGAACCGGGTGATCGGTACAGGTAATTCCCTGATCAATCTGGAGGAAGTATACCCCGGCGCCTCCTTTGTGGAGTTTCACTTCACCGGATTCAATCCTGAGTATGACGGCATGGACTGGCGGAGCCTCCGGCTTGTATTTCAACCTCTGGAGGGGAACTGGAAACTGGTGGGCATTATCAGTGATCAGTGGACCATTTAGTGGTCCACATAAAAGATGGGCTTTCCCTTCCCGGGGAAAGCCCATCTTTTATAACACATTCCGGATGATCCAGAAACTGATGCCGGAAGTTCCCGCCGAGAGCAGGGTCCCCCAGATCAGGTCCACCACCGTAATCAGCACAGGCCAGTCCCTGGT
>JAXGWN010000079.1:0-7120 GCA_040773285.1 Bacillota bacterium | reverse complement strand
ACGGTGCTGCCGTAGTCCTGCATGATCATAATCTGTTTTTTGGAGTTCCCCCCGGAAATGGGAATCACGGAGGCCCCCAGTTTCTCGGATCCGTAATGGACCCCCAGGCCTCCGGTAAACAATCCATAGCCATAGGCGTTATGGATCACATCGTGTTTGTCGGCACCGGCACAGGAAAGACTCCGGGCCATCAGTTCACTCCAGACATTCAGATCGTTGCGGGTATACCCCACCACGGTGGGTTTCCCGGTGGTGCCGGAGGAGGAATGGATCCTGACCACCTCACTCATGGGTACCGCGAACATGCCATAGGGATAGTTGTCCCGCAGGTCGGTCTTCACCGTAAAGGGGAGTTTTTTCAGATCCTCCAGGGATCGGATATCCCCGGGATCCACTCCGGCCTCCTGAAATTTCCGGCGGTAATGGGGCACGTCATGGTAGCAGCGTTCCACCGTCTGCCGGAGCCGCTCCAGCTGCAGATCCTCCAGGTCTTCCCTGGCCATCAGTTCGTATTTGGGGTTCCAGTACTGTTCCACCTTGATTCCTCCTGATTCCTGTAGGCGCTGATGATATGGTACCATACTTCCGGTCCCCGGGCTATGCCGGAGGCCAGTATAGGGAAAGCCGGTCCGGAAAGCCGGACCGGCAGGAATACTACAGAATGGAATTGAGAAAACAGCGGGTCCGCTCCTCACAGGGTCTGGAGAAGATTTCCTCCGGACTTCCGGACTCCACAATTTTTCCCTCGTCCATAAAGATCACCCGGTCTCCCACTTCCCGGGCAAAGCCCATTTCGTGGGTCACCACAATCATGGTCATCCCTTCCTCCGCCAGTTCCTTCATGACGGCCAGGACGCCCCCCACCAGTTCGGGATCCAGGGCGCTGGTGGGCTCGTCGAACAGCATCATCCGGGGCTCCATGGCCAGGGCTCTGGCGATAGCCACCCGCTGCTTCTGTCCTCCGGACAACTGATTGGGATACACATCCCGCTTATCCTGCAGACCCACCTTGTCCAGCAGACGGTCAGCAATGGCCACCGCCTCGGAGCGGTTCATCCGTTTCACGGTCACCGGACCCTCGATGACATTTTCCAGCACCGTCATGTGGGGAAACAGGTTAAACTGCTGAAACACCATGCCCATGGAGCTGCGCAGACGGGCAATATTCTTCCGGGAATCTTCCTTCAGCCCATGTTTTCCCGGCAGCATCCCCACAATCTCCTCTTCAAAGCGCACCTCGCCGGCGTCAATCTTCTCCAGGCAGTTGATGCAGCGAAGCAAAGTGCTTTTCCCGGAGCCCGAAGGCCCGATCACCACCACCACTTCGCCTTTTTTCACATCCAGGCTGACACCCCTGAGAACCTCCAGCCGGTCGAATCGCTTATGTACGTCATATACGCTCAGCATAGGGTCACCTCAGATTATCCGGAACTTCTTTTCCAGGGTATCGATCAGATAAACGAACACCGTGGTCAGCAGCAGATAGAATCCCGCCACCGTCAGATAGATCTCCATGGAACGGAAATAGGTCACATCCAGCAGCACCCCGGTCCGCATCAGTTCGATCATGGTGATCACCGATACCAGAGAGGTGTCCTTCAGGGATGTAATAAACTCATTGCCCAGGGGAGGAAGAATCCGCCGCAGGGCCTGGGGCAGAATAATCCGCCGCATGGCTGTGCCGGCGGTCATTCCCAGGGACAGGGCTGCCTCCTTCTGTCCATGGTCAATGGACTGGATTCCCGCCCGGATGATTTCAGCAATATAGGCACCGGCACACATGGAAAGGCCGGTGACCGCCGCGGTAAAGGCATCCAGTTCCAGAAGACCGATCTGGGCCAGCCCGTAATAGAGGACGTACAGCTGCACCAGCAGCGGCACTCCCCTGAGCACCCAGGTATATATGCCTCCAAACCAGCGCAGGGGCGCCAGCGGAGACAGTTTTGCCAGAGCAACCAGCAGGCCGATAATGGTTCCGAAGAAGATGGCCAGCAGGGTCAGCTGGATGGTGATCAGGCAGCCTTTGGCCAGCAGCGGAATAATGACCCCCAGAAACTCCAGGTCTATGAAACTGAACATACCCTCAATCCGCCTGTCTATTCCTGGTAAGCGACGATATCAGCACCGAACCATTTCTCGGAAATGGCCTTCAGGGTTCCATCTTCCATCATTTCCTTCAGAACACCGTTCAGGGCTTCTTCCAGGTCCTTGTCGTCCTGTCTGAGACCGATGGCATAGTCCTCTTCCACCAGACGGTCCTCCAGCAGGCTGTACTCCCCGGGCTGCATGCTCATAAAATGGGCAGCCGTGGTCACGTCCACGATAACGGCATCCACCCGCCCGATGGACAGGTCCTGGAACGCCTGGGGATACTGGTCGTAGTAAGTGATGTTCTCGTATCCCAGTTCTTTGCAGGCCTCAGCTCCGGAGCTTCCGGTCTGGGTGGCCAGGCTGAGATCCTTCAGCTGCTCCACGTCGGTGATGTCACCATTGGAGGAAAGAACCACTGCCCCGATCCCCGCATTCACGTAGGGGATGGAGAAACTGATCTCCTTCTTTCTCTCCTCGGTGATGCTCATACCATTAATAACCAGGTCAAATTTCTTGGCGTTTAAGCTTCCGGTAACCCCTTTCCACTCGGTGGGCTGCCAGACAAACTCGATGCCCAGACGCTCTCCCATCTCGGCGGCCATATCAATATCGAAGCCAACCAGCTCGTTGGTGCCTGCCTCCCGGTATCCCATGGGGGCAAAAGTGTCATCAAGGCCCACCACCACCTTGCCCTCAGCCTGGATCTTTTCCCAGGTGGTCTGTTCCGAACCGGCGTTTCCACCGGCGCATCCGGCCAGCAGACCCAGGATCAGCAGCATTGCAATGACTAAACTTGCGGTTTTCTTCATGTCGTTTCTCCTTTTCGTATATACTCCTTTGATAGTTTATTGTATTACTCCGCTAAAGTCAAGGAACCCTTGACGGCTCCCCGGGACTTATATAAAATGATTATTCGCAGAAACAATTGCCTGAGTCGGGGGAAAGAATTCCCGGCCCAACATAAAGGAGACTCCCATGAAATACCTTGAGGATTACCGGATGGACAGCCGGGGCCTGCTGGAATTCGGCCCGGGGACGGTCCATGCCGAGCCAAAAATATTTTATCTGAACGGCTACCGGGATATGTTTCCGGATCTTCTCACGGAAGAGGATGTTCCCAACAGGATGCTGTACGCCCTGTACGAAAAAAACGCTCTGGAACAGGATCTCGATACCTTCAACCGCTATGATCTCAACTACAATCTGAAAATGGTTCTTCCAGGCCTCATCGGCCGGGAATACGTGAAAACCATTCCCCATTTCCATCCGGTGGATGAGACCACCGGAGAAACCTATCCGGAGGTCCACGAGGTCCTGGCGGGGGAGGGAGTCCTGCTGCTGCAGAAAAACACCCTGACCGGAGACCGGGTGAACCAGAGCACTGCGGTGGAATTTTCCGCCGGAGACCAGATCTATCTGAAAAGCGGCTTCGGACACACCACCATCAATACCGGAGACCAGCCGGTCCTGATCGCCTCCCTGATCCGCCGCCGCTCGGAAACCAGTTTCTCCTCCTTCCAGGAGAAAAAGGGCTGCCTTTACTCCCTGATCCGCACGGAGGAAGGATACAGCGAATACGTCCGGAACCCCCATTATCCCACTGCGGTGGGACTGGATATCCTTCCGGCCCGGGCCCTGGACAATCCCCTGTACAGTCCGGAAGGCCTATACGGGGCCTTCATCCGGGACCCGGAACGGTTCTCGGTTCTCTGGAAGTGATATGAGCGGAATTCTGACCCCGGATGACTACCGGGAAATCTACCGGCTCACCGGTGACACCTCCCCCCTGGACGGGGACTGCGGCCTGCTGTGCGGACAGGCCTGCTGCCGTCCGGAGGCTCCCCAGGGGATCTACCTGCTTCCCGGGGAAGAGTCCATGCTAACCGGAGAACAGGACTGGCTGATCCGGGAGATGCACGATCCTCACGAATACTATTTTCCGGATACCTGGGAAGAGCCTGTGCACTTCGTCCGCTGCCAGGGCATCTGCCCCCGGGAGCTCAGGCCCCTGCAGTGCCGCACCTATCCGGCTGCACCCCATATCTTTCCGGACGGCCGCTTTGTCCTGATCCGGGAAACCCTGAAAACCACCTACCGGTGTCCTATTCTCGCGGAACGGCTGCCTCTTCGTCAGGACTGGCTGGAGGCGCTCTATCTGGCCTGGAGGCGGCTTCTCAACGATCCCCTCATATACGATCTGGTCCTGCTGGATTCCTCAGACCGGGATCCACGGGAAATAATAACAGCTTATGAAGGCTAGTCCTCCATAAGCTGTTCCCATTTTTCCAGACAGTTTTCCAGTTCCGACTCCGCCTCTGACAGGTCCTCCTGACACTGGCGGCTTTTCTCCCCATCCGCATATACCTCCGGATCCACCATCCGGTCCTGCAGCTGACGGATGGATTCCTCCAGTTCCGTGATCCGGGACTCCACCCGTCCCAGTTCAGCCCGGCGGACCCGTTCCTCTTTCCGGTCCCTGGGTTTTTCAGGGGTCTCTTCCGGCTCCCCTTCTCCCCGGGAAACAGCTGGCCGGTTCAGATTTTCCATGTAGGATTCATAGGTGCCTTCAAAAAAGGAAAGCCCCTCTCCGTCAAAGACCAGAAAGCGGGCACTGATCCTCTGGAGAAAATACCGGTCGTGGGAGACAAACAGAAGGGTCCCCTCATAGGCTTCCAAAGCCTCCTCCAGTGCCTGCCGGGCATAGATGTCCAAATGGTTGGTGGGCTCGTCCAGAATCAGCAGGTTGGGGGCTGCCAGCAGAATCCTGGCCAGGGACAGCCGGCTCTTTTCCCCACCGGAGAGCCTGCGGCACTCCTTGAAAACGTCGTCCCCGGAAAAGCCGAAACTTCCCAGAAGTCCCCGGGCCTCCCCATAGGTGCCCACCCCCTGGTCCATCACATAATCGAGAACCGTGAGATGTCCGGGCAGATCATCGTGCTCCTGGGCGAAGTAGGCGGTTTCCACATTGGCTCCGTATACCACCTTTCCCTCATAGGGAATCTCGCCGGCCAGGGCCCGGAGAAACGTGGTCTTGCCGCAGCCGTTGGGCCCCATCAGGGCGATCCGGTCCCCCCGGAGAATTTCCAGGTTCACTCCGCTCACAATAGGTCTTCCGGGCCAGGACACGCCGAAATCCCTCAGCCTCAGCACCTTCTCCCCGGACAGTTCCCCGGAGGCCAGCCGGATCCCGCTTCTGACACTCTGACCCCTTTTTTCCAGCCTCTCCAGCCGGTCCAGCTGACTCTGCCGGCCCCGGGCCTGCCGGGACTTGATCCCCGCCTTATACCGGCGGATAAATTCTTCGGTCTCCCGGATTTTTTCCTGCTGCTTCTCATAGGCCCGGTTGTGGGCCTCCACAACGGAATCCTTCTGTACCACGAAAGCGGAATAGTTGCCCCGGTAACTGTACAGGTGGCCATTCTCAAATTCCAGTACCCTCTGAACCGTCCGGTCCAGAAAATACCGGTCGTGGGAAACCACCAGAACGGCCCCGGGATAGCCGGCCAGAAAATTTTCCAGCCAGGCCAGAGCCTTCAGATCCAGATAGTTATTGGGCTCGTCCATGATCAGGATATCCGGCTGCCTCACCAGGGCCCGGGCCAGGCCGATCCGGGTCTTCTGGCCCCCGCTGAACTGCCCTACCGGCCGGTCCATATCTCCGGAGGAAAATCCCAGGCCGAACACCGTTTCCCGGACCCGGGTCTCCAGAAGATATCCCCCCTGCGCCCCGAATCTCTCCGACAGGGCAGAAAATTTCTCCACCAGCCGGTCCAGTTCCTCCGGATCCCCGGCGGCCTTTTCCATCTCCTGCCGGAGATGGCTCATTTTGTCCTCCATCTCCAGAAGATCCCCGAAAACATCCAGGACGAACTCCCGGAGAGTCAGTCTTTTCTCCTCATCGGTCAGCTGCTGGGAAAGGGAGGCCACAAACCGGTTTCTGGCAAAAAAAATCTCCCCTTCATCGGGCAGCAGCTGTTCTTCCAGACAGCGGACCAGGGTGGTTTTCCCACACCCGTTGGGCCCGATCAGGGCCACCTTTTCCCCTTCCCCGATGCTGAAGGAGATGTCCCTCCACAGGAACTCTCCTCCGAACATTTTTCCCAGTTTTTCCACTCTCAGTACAGCCATTTTACTCTCCGTCTTCTTCCCTGTAACCGGCAGCCCCGGGTCTCGCACAGTGGGTGGCCTCCGGATCCCCGGCACAGATGCCGCAGACCCCGAAGGTCTCCTCTTCCACGTTTCCTCTGGGCTCAATATGAATGATCACGTCGTACACGTTGTCCAGTTCGCAGCGGATGCTTTCCTCCACCCTCCGGCTCACCTCGTGGGCCTCGGCCACAGTCATGCAGCCGTCCACCTCAATGTCCAGATACACCACCAGGGAAGCCCCCAGTTTTCTGGCCCGCACCCGGTGGGGCGCGGCCACCTGGTCCACCCCGGCCGCCAGTTCAATGATCCTGGCATACACCGTGGTGTCCTCCACCCCATCCATCAGTTCTTTCGTGCTTTCCCGGTACAGGCCGAAAGCAACCCTCAGAATCCACAGACTCACCAGCAGGCTGGTCAGAGCGTCCAGCCTGGCGATTCCCGTGAACCGGGCCAACAGCAGGCCAATCAGCACCGCCACGGAAATCACCACGTCGCTTAGCATATTCTTGGCGTTGGCCATAAGCATGGAAGAACGGGCCTTCTTTCCGGCACGGTGCTGCTGCCAGGCCAGAAGGACCTTCCCCCCGATGGAAAACAGGGTCACGTATACCGCCCACAGGGAAATACTCTCCGGTCCACTGCCTTCCCACAGACCGGTGGCACTGCGGATCAGCAGCTGCATTCCGGCAAAGAAAATCCCGATGGCCAGCAGTCCGGTGGCCGACGCCTCCGCCCGGCCATATCCGAAGGGGAACTCCTTATTGGGTTTTTTCCCGATGATGTTGGCAGTGATCAGGGTCATCACGGACGTCACGATATCCACCGCAGAATCGATTCCGTCCCCCAGCACCGCCAAAGACCCGGTAATCAGCCCGGTGGT
>JAXGWN010000078.1:0-7134 GCA_040773285.1 Bacillota bacterium | reverse complement strand
GTGGATTATCTCCAGCTGATGCAGTCCCATAAAAAGGTGGAGAACCGCCAGCAGGAGGTCTCAGAGATCTCGCGCTCCATGAAGGCTCTGGCCCGGGAACTGGACGTTCCTGTTATGGCGCTTTCCCAGCTGAGCCGGGCCGTGGAACAGACTTCGGACAAAAAACCGGCCCTCAGCCATCTCCGGGAGTCAGGCTCCCTGGAGCAGGACAGTGACTGCGTTATGTTTATTCACCGCCCGGACTATTACGATGAGGAAACCGAGAAAAAAAATATAGCAGAAATCATTGTGGCCAAACACCGGCACGGTCCCACCGGCAGCGTGGAACTGGCCTTTTTCCCGGAACTGACCAAGTTCGCGGACCTGGCCAGGTAGCGGACGGCAAAACGCTGGCCAAATACCGGGAGACGGCATATAATGGAGCAGTACTGGAGGGAGCGTATGCACAAAGTGATCCGGGGCGGTCTGATCGCCTCCGTTTATATTGTTCTGACCATCATGCCGGGGCTGTCGGCCATTTCCTTCGGGCCGGTACAGTTCCGGATTTCGGAGGCACTGACGGTACTTCCCATACTGTATCCGGAGGCAATTGCAGGGCTGTTTGTGGGAGCCCTGATCGCCAATCTGGCCGGACCGGTGGGTCTGGTGGATGTGATTTTTGGGAGCCTGGCCACCCTGATCGCCGCGGTGGGAACCTGGAGGTTCCGGCGCAGCGTCTGGGCCTACTGGTCTCCGGTGGTGGTCAACGGACTGCTGGTCAGTCTGTATCTGCATGCATTTTTTGAATTTCCCTACTGGCTGACGGTGCTGAGCATCGGGGCCAGTGAAGCACTGGTGGTATTCACCCTGGGCAGACTGCTGATCCGGAAACTCCGGCAGATTGAGGGAAACACACACCTGAGGAGGTAATCATATGTCGAGTGTCGTACTGATCGGCGCCCAGTGGGGTGATGAAGGCAAAGGAAAGATCACCGATTATCTGGCGGAAGGAGCCGACCTGGTGGTCCGTTACCAGGGTGGCAACAATGCGGGGCACACCGTGATCGTGGGGGATGTGGAGTACAAGCTGCACCTGATTCCCTCCGGGATCATCAGCGGAGAGAAAATCTGCGTTATAGGTAACGGTGTGGTGGTGGATCCGGTGGTGCTGCTGGATGAGATTGCCTACCTGGAGGAAAAGGGGCTGTCGGTGGAAGGGCTCAGAATCAGTTCGTCCGCCCATGTGATCATGCCCTACCATAAACTGCTGGACAGTCTCCAGGAGGAAAAACGGGGACTTCTGAAGATAGGAACCACCAAGCGGGGAATCGGGCCCTGTTATGCCGACAAGATCAGCCGCTGCGGCATCCGCATGGGAGACCTGATCAGCCCGGAGGATTTCCGGGAACTGCTGGAGATGAATCTTAAGGAGAAAAATGAACTGCTGGAGAAACTCTATGGTGAGAAACCTCTGAACCTGGAGGATGTTCTGGCCGAGTACTCTGAGTATGCCCGCCGGATCGCTCCTTACGTCACCGATACAGTCACTCTGGTAAACGATGCTCTGGAAGACGGACAAAACATTCTTTTTGAGGGGGCCCAGGGAACCCTTCTGGATATTGACCACGGGACGTATCCCTTCGTCACCAGTTCCAACCCGACGGCCGGGGGTGCCTGCCCGGGAGCCGGAGTGGGACCCACTGCCATCGACCGGGTAATCGGGGTTACCAAGGCCTATCTGACCCGGGTGGGTGAAGGCCCGTTCCCCACGGAACTCTTCGATGACGTGGGACAGAAACTGGGAACCATCGGGAAGGAATTCGGAGTGACCACGGGCCGGGCCCGCCGCTGCGGCTGGTTCGATGCCGTGGTGATGCGGTACGCAGTCCGGGTAAACGGGATCACCAGCATCGCCCTGACCAAACTGGACGTTCTTGATACCCTGGAAACCATAAAGATCTGTACCGCCTATGAGATTGACGGAGAGGTTACCAGGAATTTCCCCCTGAATCTGAAGGACCTGGCCAAGGCCAGACCGGTTTATGAGGAGATGCCCGGCTGGATGAGTTCCACCAGCGGAGCCCGCACTTATGAGGAACTCCCGGAGGCGGCTCAGAATTATATTTGCCGCCTGGAGGAATTGTGCGGGGCAGAGGCCTCCATTGTGGCTGTGGGACCGGACCGTGAGCAGACGATTCTGCGGACAGAGATCTACTGATACCAAGGGGGCGCGTTCTGCGCGCCCCTGCTTTTCCACCGAATTTTCCCCTGAAAATTGTTGACATAGGAATGTTCCTCAGTTAAGATATAAGAGTCGCAGTGATCCATTAGCTCAGTCGGTAGAGCACCTGACTTTTAATCAGGGTGTCCCGCGTTCGAGTCGCGGATGGATCACCAATAACGCCTCGGTAGCTCAGTTGGTAGAGCAGAGGACTGAAAATCCTCGTGTCGGTGGTTCGATTCCGCCCCGAGGCACCAGAAAATCCCATTGCCCATGGCAGTGGGTTTTTTTGTGTGTGCCTGTCCGGAACCCTGAAAGACATGATTGCCGGATTCTGGTAATATGATAGCAGGAAACCTTCCCGGCCGGGTCAGGCCGGATGCCGGACGGAACTGGAAAATGATGCTGCCAGAACAGGGGGAAGAGGAAAAAGCCCATGGGGATCACGGTAAGGGAACTTCTGAAGGAACACTACTTTTCGGGTTTTCAGGTGGTGGCCGGTCATGGGGGTACAGACCGGCCGGTCAGTTCCATGGCCATTCTGGATGCTCCCGATGGTCTGGACTGGGTGCAGGGAAATGAACTGGTACTGTGTTCCGGATATGTGTTTGCGGCCATCCCGGATCTGTTTGACCGGCTGACCTCTCAGGGCAAGATGGACCGTATTGCAGCTCTGGGAATCAAGATGCGGTTTCTGGGATCCGTACCGGATCCCGTCCGGGACTACTTTGATGAAAAGGGCATTCCCCTGATCCTGGTTCCGGAGAACTGTTCCTGGCCGGAAAGCATTTTCCAGTTCAATATGCTGGTGTTCAATAACGCCCTCAAAATGTTTGATATCCATGAAGGAGAGATTTCATCTGCCGGAAGCAGCCCCTACGACGAGGGGAAGATAGCCCGGATTCTGTCCCGGATTGAGTATTTCACCAAAAGGCCGGCCATGTTGTATGACCGGGTCACCGGAGAGGAGCATTACAGTTCCAGCCGGTTCCGCCGGCGCAGCTGGTTTTCCGGACCGGAGGAATTTCTGGATGACCGGTACCGGCTGGCGTCTGAAACCCTCAGTGTCAGCGGATATATGTATATCTGCGGAGCAGACAGTGCCCAGGGGGAGTCATCCCGCTGGCTGGTTTCACCCATCGACATCGACCACAGGACCGATGCCTTCCTGGTGGTGATGGAAGGCCCGGAGCCGGTGACCGTGGTGGACCGGATGACTCTTAGAGTGGGGCAGTCCCTACTGAGAACCCTGTATGAAAGAAAGAAATTTTCGGTTCTCCTGCAGGACATGCATTTTGAAAATCTGGCCCATAGCTGCATTGAAAGCAGTGGGTATGCCGGCAAGAAACTGCTGGCCCTGGCCAAGGAGTACGGAATCTCCCTGTATAGCAGGTATCAGATGGTCTATATGGAGAATCCGGATGGGCCGGCTGCACCTGAGGATTTCCAGCCGGTCAGGAACCTTTTGCTGCCTGTGGGTGGAAGACAGGTATTCAGCGGGGAGAAAAGCTGCCTGTTTCTGATCCCTTGCCATGAGGACCCCCAGCGGCAGGAAGGCATCCGGAAACTGGTGGACCGGCTTCCGGATATACTGACAGGGACTCCCGGACTGCAGCACTATCATATGGGAATCTGCCTGCAGCCGGAATCCCTCCTAAACACCGGTGACAATCTCAGCCGGTGCCGCCGGAGTGTGACCATTGGCCGGAGGCTGGATTCCGGGAAGAGAGTCCACCACTACAGTGACCTGGGTCCCTTTGCCTGGATCGACATCCATGAAGACACCATGTCAGATCTGGTCCGGCAATTGCGCAGTGCGCTGCCGGAGGATGCGGATACCCTTCTTCACACCCTGAAGGTCTATCTGGGCTGCCGGATGAATTATTCCCTGACGGCTCAGGAACTCTATCTGCATATCAATACGGTCAGGAAACGGATTGAGACGGTACGGGATGCCATATCCTATAACCTGGATGACCCTCTGGAACGGCTGAAACTGGAACTTCTGCTGACCCTGCTGGAGGAAAACCGGAGCGTCGTCCCGGGAGGAAAGAAATGAGTCCGGGCAGATCATAATGTAAAGCGGCTGCGGCCGCTTTTTCTTTTGGAACGGATCCCTGCATAATTATTTTCATTTCTAATGGGAAAAAACAAAAATACTTTCATTACCGGATCCGATGTGCGGCAGTATACTGCAACCATAAAGTAACCCGAATAATTACCCTGGGAGGTAAAAAAATGGATTATTTGCAGATTGCCAACAGCGTTCCCCTGTGGATTGCAGCCGGACTGGGTGTGGCGCTGGTGCTGTTCCAGTCCATCCTGTTTGCCAGAAAGTCAATTTCTGCCGGAAGTGAAATGGGAATTACCGGACAACAGATGCGCAGTGCCATGAAGAGCAGTTTTATTACTTCCATCGGTCCGTCCGTGGCCATTCTCACGGCTCTCCTGGTTCTTATGGTCAGTCTGGGCTCTCCTGTGGCCTGGATGCGCCTGTCCTTTATCGGTTCCATGATGTTCGAAATGATGGCGGCCGGATTCGGTACCGGTGCCCTGGGACAGACGCTGGGGGTGGATGCCATCAGCAACGTGGCCTTTGCCAATGCCCTGTGGACCATGGCTCTGGGCTCCATCGGGTGGACCCTGGTATCGGTGCTGACCGCAGATAAAATGGATAAGGCACAGAAGAGGCTGACCAAAGGGGATCCCGGCCTGATGAAGGTGATTTCTGCGGCCGCTCTGGTGGGTGCCTTTGGAGCCCTGCTCCCTCCCCATCTCCTCAGCATGAACCGCAACACTGTTGCTGCCCTTGCCGGAGCCGGCATTATGACCGTTATGATCCTCATATCCAAAAAACACAGCAGCAAAACCTGGCTCAAAGAATGGTCCCTGGCCATCGCCCTGTTCGGCGGCATGATCGTTGCCGCCCTGGTCTAGACGAGAGGAGGAGAAACAGAATGGAAAGACAAGCAACTGACCGGATTTATTCGGAAAAATATCTCCCGGGAATTATCCGGTGGGGGAAGATAACCAGCTGGCTGGCCGTACTCCTGTCCTTCGGACCTGCCCTGGTGATGGGCCTGGTGTACCGGACGGTACCCCCCTTCAGTGCCATCGTGGCAGGATTCGTATCCATCGCCTCGGTGGTGGGGGTGATCTGGGTGGTGGAGCCCATCTCCTATTTTCCCATTGTGGGGGTTCCCGGTACCTATATGTCCTTTATCTCCGGAAATATTTCCAATCTGCGGATTCCCTGTGCAACCGTAGCCCAGAAGGTGGCCGGAGTGGAACCGGGGACCAGTGAGGGAAACATCATCGCTACCCTGGGGATTGCCACTTCCGTGGTGTCCAATGTGATCATCATGACTCTGGGGGTCATTCTGGGAACCACCATTCTCACCATGGTGCCCAAAGGGGTGCTGGACGCCCTGAACTATCTTCTTCCGGCTCTTTTTGGTGCCCTGTTCGTACAGTTTTCCTTTGCCAGACCGGCGCTGGCTCCCTTCGGACTGGGTCTGGGCATCCTCCTGACCCTGGGAACAAGAAGTGGAATACTGCCCTCCTGGCTGACCACTCTGGGGGCCGTGGCAGGCACCATCGCCGTGGGAGTCCTGATGTATAAAAAGAAAAAAGGCGGGGAGGCAGGAAATGAATAAGCGGGATCTTCTGGAGCATCTGACAGAACTGGAAGATGAAATTATTTCCTATGCCAGGAATCTGTGGGAGAGTCCTGAGGTGGCGGGAATGGAACAGGGAAGTGCCGCCCTGTCCGGGCAGGTGCTGGCCAGACATGGCTTCACCATCCGGGAAGTTCCGGGTATGGACAATGCCATGATTGCCGAATTCGGTCAGGGAGCTCCCGTGATCGCCCTGTTGGGGGAATACGACGCACTGCCGGGACTGTCCCAGACGGTCTGTGCCCATAAGTCTCCGGTGGAACCCGGAAAGCCGGGGCATGGTTGCGGCCATAATCTGCTGGGCGGGGCAGCCCTGGGGGCAGCTCTGGCCCTGAAAGAGTATCTGGTACAGCATGGCCTTCCAGGAACGGTGCGTTTCTATGGGTGTCCGGAGGAGGAGTCTCTGTCCGGAAAGGTAAAAATGCTGAAAAAAGGGGTCTTCTCCGACTGTGATGTGGCCTTAAGCTGGCACCCCCTGACCCGCAACGAACCCCAGAGGGAAGCCTTTCTGGCCAACAATTCCATTAAATTCCGCTTTCATGGAAGGACCGCCCATGCAGCCCTGTCCCCTACGGAGGGACGATCCGCCCTGGATGCGGTGGAACTGATGAACGTGGGAGCCAATTATCTGAGGGAGCACATTCCGGATTCCGCCCGGATGCACTATACCATCACGGAAACCGGAGGAGCCCCCAACATCATTCCGGATCTGGCGGAGTCCTGGTACTATGTCCGGGCGCCCCGGCGCCGGAACGTGGAGGAAATCACAGCCCGGCTGGCCAGGGTGGCCGAAGGGGCCGCCATGATGACCGAAACCACGGTGGAGACTGAATTTATCTGCGGCACCTATGAACTTCTCCCCAATCAGGTCATGTTTGATCTGACCAGCGAGAATATGAAGGAGACACCGCTGCCGGTATACACGGACGATGAACTGGAGTTTGCCAGAGACCTCTACCGTTCTCTTCCCGGCCGGGAAGAGGCTGCCGGCGCTGAAGGGTGGGAAGATACGGTTCTTTCCCGGACACTCACAGAACCGGATCCCTATCAGCCAATGAGCCTGTATGGTTCCTCGGAAGTGGGAGACGTGTCCTGGAACATTCCCGCCAGTCTCTTTGTGACAGCCACCTGGCCGGTGGGGACGCCTCCCCATACCTGGCAGGCGACGGCAGCCTCCGGTTCTAACTTGGGCTATAAGGCCATGATGTACGCCGCCGGAGTCATGAGCGGGATCGGTTATGACATTCTCAACGATCC
>JAXGWN010000077.1:0-7139 GCA_040773285.1 Bacillota bacterium | reverse complement strand
GCAGGCCCGTGCCCGGCGGCTGGCTGACCGGATCAAGGTGGTCGTTGCCGAGACCCTCGAACGACGGGTGAAGGACCCACGGCTGGGTTTTATCACCATTACCAGCGTGGAGGTATCCCGGGATCTCAGTGATGCCAAGGTATACGTCAGTGTCCTGGGCAGCAGGGAGGATATGGAGCACTCCATGGAGGCTCTGAAAAGCGCCCATGGATTCATCCGCAGGGAAATCGGTCACCGGATCCGTCTGCGGATAACACCGGAGATCCGGTTTATTTACGACGAGTCCATTGAACACGGGGCCCATATCGGCCGCCTGCTGGAACAGATCAGACAGGGTGATGACGATGGCAGTGAACATAACTGAGCTGTCTGCAGTTCTGGCCCGGCACCGGGACCGGGAAATTCTGGTGACCGGCCACCGGGACCCGGACGGGGACTGCATCGGTTCTGTCACAGCCATGGCCAGAGGCCTGCGGCTGCTGGGATACCGGGCTACAGCCCTGAACCGGGATCCGGTTCCCTACCGGTATGCCTTTTTGGATCCCGACCAGCAGGTAAGGACACCGGAGCAGGTGGATCCTTCGGTTTTTTCCATGGCCCTGGTGCTGGACTCCAGCAATCTGGACCGCCTGGGCTTTGATCTGCATGAACTGTTCCCCAATCTGCAGGATGTGGTGAACATTGATCATCATGTGAGCAATACCCGCTTTGGAACCCTGAACTATGTGGAGCGCCATGCAGCGGCCCTGTGTGAGGTTCTGTACGGGATCCTGAAGGACCTGGGGGTTCCGGCCGATGCCCGGGTGGCCAATTCCCTGTATACGGGAATCACCACGGATACCGGTTCCTTTCAGTATGAGGCCACCACGGCGGATACCCTGCAGATCGGGGCGGAACTGATCCGCATGGGGGCAGATATCAATCAGATCCGGGAAAATGTCTGGGAAAATGAACCTCTGAACCGTCTGGTGGTGCTGAGCCGTGTGCTGAAAAATCTGGGAATTACGGAAGACGGGAAAATGGCCTGGATCAGCATAGGAAACGGAGACATAGAAACGTATCAGCTGGATAACGGGGACCTGGAGAAATTTGTGGACTATCCCCGGATCATCCATGGGGTGGAGGTGGCTGTATTCTTTAAGGAAATTCATCCCCGGTTCACAAAAATATCCATCCGGACGAAGACCACCGTGGATGCGGACCGCCTGGCCCGGATCTTTGGTGGGGGCGGCCATAAACGGGCGGCCGGATGCAAACGGGAAGGCCCCCTGGAAGAGACCATGGATATGGTTCTCAAAGCGTTCCGGGATGTTCTGGGGAAGGTGGCGGAATGACCGGGGGATTTCTCAATGTGTATAAGCCTCCCGGCTGGACCTCCCACGATGTGGTGGCCCGCTTACGGGGTATCCTGAAGACTTCCCGGGTGGGACACACCGGCACCCTGGATCCCGGAGCGGAAGGGGTCCTGCTGGTGGCCTGGGGGCAGGCCACCAGACTGATTCCCTACCTGGAGAACCAGGATAAGACCTATGAGGCGGAAATCGTATTTGGACTGATGACCACCACCGAGGATCTGGAGGGGGAAGTGATCCGGCAGGAAACGGTACGGCAGGAACAGGTGGAGAATTTCCCCCGGGTTCTGCTGGCCCGTACCGGTCCGCAGGAGCAGGTTCCTCCCATGTACTCCGCCATTTCCATCGGGGGAAAGCGGCTTTATAAACTGGCCAGAAAAGGTGTGGTGGTGGAACGCCCGGCCCGTCCGGTGGTAATCCGGGAAATCATATTGCTGCAGGAGGCCCTTCCGGAAGAGGAGGGCCGTTTCCGGGCCCGCTTCCGGGTGACGTGTTCCCCGGGAACCTACGTGCGCAGTCTCTGCCGGGACCTGGGGGAGGACCTGGGTCTTCCGGCGGTTATGGGGCACCTGGTCCGGACTGCAGTGGGGCATCACCGGGTGGAGGATTCCGTAACCCTTTCACAACTGGAACAGGAAGGGGCCGGAGACTTCACCATTTTTCCGGAACAGGAACTGAGCCATCTTCCCGGGCGGACCCTCCGGGAGGATGAGGAAAAGAAAGTGCTGCACGGATCATCCATCGCCCTGGACAACGGGGATCTGGCTGAGACCGGTGATATCCTGATGCTGTTTTCCCCGGATGGCCGCTTTCTGGCTGTGGCGGAGGTGCGGCAGGAGGGGCAGAACCGATATTTAAAGATGCGGAAGGTGTTTGGAGTTGAAACTGATCAGAAGAAACAATCCCATCTGTGAGCCGGTTTCCATAGTTATGGGAAATCTTGATGGCCTGCACCTGGCTCACCGTCGGCTGATTGAGGACTGCATCCGGGATGCGAAAGCCCAGGGACGGAAATCCGCCGTCCTGACCTTTATGCCCCATCCCCGGGAGTTCTTTTACGGCCAGGGGCCGGAAAGGATTCTTCCCCACGATATCAAGGACTCCATCATGGAGCGGATGGGGGTGGATTATCTGGTGATTCAGGACTTCAATGAGGAAGTGGCCAACATGGAACCGGAGGCTTTTCTCCGGGACATTGTGCTGCAGCGGCTGAAAAGCCAGCATGTGGCAGTGGGGTTCAATTACCATTTTGGCCGGAAACAGCAGGGGGACGTGAACCTTCTGCGGAAGCTGTCGGAAAAATACGGTTTCTCCCTGGCGGTCCAGGGGGAAATGAGAGCCTGTGGGAACCGGATCAGTTCCACAGCCATAAGGGATTATATCAACAACGGGGATATGGAGAATGCTGCCTGCCTGCTGGGGTATTACCCCCTGCTGCAGGGCAGGGTGGAAAAGGGGGAACAGCTGGGAAGAATTCTTGGCTTTCCCACTGCCAACATCACCCTGCGGGAGAATCTGCTGGCACCCAAAAACGGGGTGTATGCCGGCTGGGTCCGCACCGGGGAGGGAACCTTCCGGGGAATTATCAATATTGGAACCAAGCCCACTGTAGGGGATCATTTTCACCGGAACATCGAGGCCCATCTTCTGAACTTCCAGGGAGATCTGTACGGACAGAACATCCGGATTGCCTTCACCCGAAGACTTCGGGAGGAGACCCGGTTTGGAGGACTGGAGGAACTGAAGGCCCAGCTGGCCAGAGACCGTGAGGAAGCCTGCCGTCTGGTGGCGGAGGAAAGCCGCACACTGGCTCTTTTCCCGGATGATCTGTATTGACCGTTGCATATGGATCTGATTTCAGGTATACTGTTTAAGGTATGAAACCCATTGCGGGGATTGACGATTCCTCAACGTTTTTCCCGGCTCCGGGCGATTAAATTTCAGGAGGAAATGAAAATGGCTTTAAAAGAAAAAAATGATGTGATTGCCGAGTACCGTACCCATGAAGGGGATACCGGTTCTCCGGAAGTGCAGATTGCGATTCTGAGCAACCGGATTGCCCACCTGACCGAGCACCTGAAAATCCACAAGAAGGATCACCACACCAGACGTGGACTGCTCCGGCTGGTAGGTCAGCGCAGAGGTCTTCTGAACTACCTGAAGGCCAAGGATTTTGACCGTTACAGAGAAATTATCACCAGACTGGGTATCAGAAGATAGCAGACAGAGACCGGCTTAGGCCGGTCTTTTTTTGCACACCTGCCAGGCACACCTTTTCCTTGTCAAGTCCCGGACAGACAATTATACTTAAAAGGTAAGCATAATGGAAAAAATGTGGGAGCCGGGGAAGGCCCGGCTAAAGGAGGAAGTTTTTTGTTTAAGATTCTGAAGAAATCGATTGAAATTGCCGGAAAAGAAATCTCTGTGGAATGCGGAAAAATGGCCCTGCAGGCCAATGGCTCTGTAGTGGTCCGTTCCGGTGACACTGTGGTTCTGTCCACCGCCACCATGGCCAGGGAGCCCCGGGTGGGGATGGATTTCTTTCCCCTGACTGTGGACTATGAGGAAAAAATGTATTCTGCCGGAAAAATTCCGGGAGGATTCATTAAGAGGGAAGGCCGTCCCGGTGAAAAAGGAATTCTGGCTTCCCGGCTGTGTGACCGGTCCATCCGGCCCCTGTTTCCCAAGGGCTTTCGCAAGGATATTCAGGTGGTCAATACCATTTTGTCAAACGATGAGGACCATGAGGCCGACGTGCTGGGCATGATCGGTGCCTCAGCCGCTCTGCATATTTCCAACGCACCTTTCCTGGGACCCATCGGGGCCATCCGGGTGGGACTTATTGATGACAGCCTGATTTTTAACCCTACAGCCGCCCAGCAGGAGGAAAGCCTCCTGAATCTGGTGGTGGCCGGAACCTTCGACGCCGTCATGATGGTGGAAGCCGGTGCGAAAATTGTATCAGAGGAGAAGGTGCTGGAAGCCATTCTGGCGGCCCATGAGGAAATCCGCCGGATTGTCCGCTTTATCGAACAGTTCCGGGAAGAGGCTCTGGCACTGGGCCTGGCCAAAGAAAAGCAGGAGTACAAGCCGGAGGAAGTGGACCGGGTGTTCGCCAACCAGGTGGATCAGTTTATCCGGGGAAAAGTGAAGGAGGCCATCCAGGTGGCCAAGGACGTTCCCCTGGCGAAACTGGACCGGGATGATCATTTCTCGAATACCAGAAAGGGTCTGAAAGAGGCTTTCTTTGAGGACAAACAGAACATTCTGGATGAGATTCCTGAAGCCGGACGCTGGTTTGATGATGTATACGGCTCCGTGGAAAAAGAGGAGATCCGCCGCCTGATGTTTGAGGACCGGGTACGGATTGACGGACGGCAGCTGGATCAGGTCCGTCCCATTGCCTGCGAGGTGGGTCTGCTGCCCCGGGTACACGGTTCCGCCCTGTTCACCCGCGGAGAGACCCAGATCCTGTCCAACGTGACCCTGGGATCCCGTTCCGATGAGCAGATGATCGACGGCCTCAACACCAAAGAAATGACCAAACGTTATATGCACCACTATAATTTCCCGCCCTTCAGCGTCGGGGAGACCCGTCCCATGAGAGGACCGGGACGCCGGGAAATCGGCCATGGAAACCTGGCGGAGCGGGCACTGCTTCCGGTGCTGCCTCCGGATACGGAGTTTCCTTATGTGATCCGGGTGGTATCTGAGGCTCTGGGATCCAACGGATCCACCTCCATGGGCAGTGTCTGCGGCTCTTCCATGGGCCTGATGCAGGCCGGCGTTCCCATCCGGGCCGCCGTGTCCGGTGTGGCCATGGGTCTGGTGAAGGATGGGGATGACATCGTGATCCTCACCGATATCCAGGGTATGGAAGACCATCTGGGGGACATGGACTTCAAAGTGACCGGAACCCGGGAGGGGGTCACCGCCATCCAGATGGATATAAAGTGTGACGGCATCAACCGTCAGGTCCTGACAGAGGCCCTGGAGGCAGCCCGCAAAGGCCGGCTGCATATTCTGGGCAAGATGGAGGAGGCCATTACAGAGCCCAGTGCGGAACTCTCCAAATATGCTCCGAAAATCACCACCATCTGGATTGATCCCGAAAAAATCCGGGATATCATCGGCCCGGGAGGAAAAATCATCCGGAAGATCGTGGAGGAAACCGGTGCCGACATCGACATCGACGACAGCGGCCGGGTGGATATCTTTGCTGTGGATCAGGAAAGCGGACAGAAAGCCATCGACATTGTACGGTCCATCACCGCGGAAGTGGAAACCGGAAAGATCTACAATGGCCGGGTAGTCAAGGTTATGGATTTCGGAGCCTTTGTGGAGGTTATTCCCGGGGTATTCGGCGCCAATGGCAAAGAGGGACTGGTCCATATTTCCCAGCTGGACGTCAAACGGGTCGCCAAGGTGGAGGACATCTGCCAGGAGGGAGACCCCATCACGGTCAAGTCCCTGGGATACGACAACCAGGGCCGTCTGAAGCTTTCCCGCAAGGAGGCCATCCTGGAAATGAAACACGGATCCCGTCTGCCGGACGGAGACGACAGATAAACAGAACGGCACAAAAGACCCTAAGGGGTCTTTTGTTTTGCCCCTTGATCAGAACATCTGTTCTGTGTTAGAATGTGCTGGCAGGAGGGGGCCGTCATGACAATCTTACATGTGGATGTGAATTCAGCATATCTCAGCTGGGAAGCAGTACGGCGGCTGGAAAACGGCAGCCGGAAGGACCTGCGGGAGATTCCTTCGGTGGTGGGAGGGGACCCGGAGAAACGAAGCGGTATTGTTCTGGCCAAATCCATTCCCGCCAAAGCCTTCGGGGTCCGGACCGGGGAGACCTTGTGGGAGGCCCGGGAGAAATGTCCGGATCTGGTGGTGGTCTCCCCGGACTATGAACTGTACCGGAAATGCAGTGACGCCCTGTTTGAACTGCTTTGCCGGTTTTCTTCCCGGGTGCAGCGGTATTCCGTGGATGAATGCTTTCTGGACTGGACCCGACTGCCCGGCGCCCCGGACGATCCGCTGGAGACGGCAGATCTGATCCGGCATCAGGTGCGGGACCGGCTGGGCTTTACGGTAAATATCGGGATATCCACCAACAAACTCCTGGCTAAAATGGCCTCGGAACTGAAGAAGCCGGACCAGGTCCATACCCTGTTTCCCCGGGAGATTCCGGAAAAAATGTGGCCCCTGGATGTGGGGGATCTGTTTATGGTGGGCCGGGCTACCCGGGCCCGGCTGAACCGGCTGAACGTAAGGACCATAGGGGATCTGGCCTCCATGGAGCTGTGGCGGCTGGAGGCCCTGTTTCAGAAATGCCGGGGCCGGATGCTCTATGAGTATGCCCGGGGGATCGACCGTTCCCTGGTGCAGGAAACCGGGTATGGGGAATGGGAAAAAAGCATCAGCAACAGCACCACCACTCCCCGGGATCTGGACACCTTCCGGGAGGCCCGGTTGGTCCTTCTGGCACTGACGGAGCGCTGTGCCGGGCGCCTGCGCCAAAAAGGGCTCTGCTGCGGCCTGGTGGGAATCAGTCTGCGGACGCCGGACCTGGCCCGCCGGTCCCACCAGCGGGTTCTGGCCACAGCCACCGACGGCACCGGAATCCTTTTCCGGACTGCCTCGGATCTTCTGGAGGAGGTATGGCCACGGGAAGGGGTGCGGCAGCTGGGAATCCGTCTGGGAAGTCTGTGCGGGGGAGAGTTCCATCAGCTGAGCCTGCTGGAGGGACCGGATCCGGGACGCAGCCACCGTCTGGACCGCACG
>JAXGWN010000076.1:0-7149 GCA_040773285.1 Bacillota bacterium | reverse complement strand
GGCTGGGACTGTCCCGGGGGGTCTACGGCGGAACCTCGGTGGCTGCCCTGGGGGTGGCCGCCCATGAGATCGGACACGCGCTGCAGGATGCCCAGGGCAGCCCCCTGCTGCGGTTCCGCAACGCATTCGCCCCGGTGGCCCAGCTGGGCAGCAATATGGCCATTCCCCTGGTGTTTATCGGGCTGTTGCTGGGCTGGGTGGGCCTGGCCGAGATAGGCATCATGTTCTTTATGGCTGTGGTGATCTTCCAGCTGATTACCGTTCCGGTGGAACTGGATGCCTCCCGCAAAGCACTGACCATGCTGCGGGAGGGGGGCTACATGCAGACGGCGGAACTGACCGGAGCCAGAAAGGTGCTGAATGCGGCGGCATTAACCTACATTGCCTCCCTGGTGGTGGCTCTGGCCAACCTGCTGAGACTGGTACTGCTGGTGCGAAATGACTCCTAAGGATCCCCGGAAGATTGCCGCCGACGTACTGCTGCAGGTGGAGGAGGGGGCCTACAGCCACCTGGCCCTCAGGGACGCCCTGAAGGATGAGTCCCTCCGGGGACTGGACCGGGCCTTCATCACGGAACTGGTGTATGGGGTCACCCGCCGGAAACTGACCCTGGACCATATTATCGACAGCCACCTGAAAAAACGGGATCTCCGGCCGGAAATCCGCACGGTGCTGAGAATGGGGGCATATCAGCTGCTGTACATGGACCGGGTTCCTGCTTCAGCGGCGGTCAATGAATCCGTGAAGCTGGTGCACATCTTCCGGCTCAACAGCCAGAAGGGCCTGGTGAATGCGGTACTGAGAAACGTGGACCGCAGCCGGGACCGGGATTACTTTTCTGAGATCCGGGAGCCGGCCGCACGGCTGGCCGCCCTGCATTCCCATCCGGTCTGGATGGTCCGGATGTTCCTGAACCGCTTCGGGGAGGCCTCCACCAGAAAACTTCTGGAGTACAACAACGGATCCCAGCCCAACTATGCCCGGGTGAATACCCTGAGAACCGGCAGGGACGAACTGATCCGTCTGGTACAGGACCAGGGAGGCGAGGCGGTTCCCGGGGTGGTGCCCGACAGCATAATTCTTATCGGGAAAACCCGTCCCGGTTCCCTGCCGGCCTACCGGGAGGGCCTGTTCATGCTGCAGTCTCCCTCCAGTATGGTGGCCGCTCTGGCCCTGGGGGCCCGCCCCGGGGAAAAGGTCCTGGACTGCTGCGCGGCTCCTGGGGGAAAAACCTTCATCCTGGCCCAGGAGATGAACAATCAGGGGGAACTGCTGGCCACCGATGTCCATCCCCACAAGATTACCCTGATCAACCGGGGAACCGGATTCCTGGGGATACAGTGCGCCCGGGCCCGGGTGGCGGACTGGGAGCAGCCACAGCCGGCGCTGGGTCAGGATTTTGACCGGGTGCTGGTGGACGCTCCCTGCAGCGGTCTGGGGGTGCTGGCCAGACGGCCGGACTCCCGCTGGCGCAAGGAAAGCAAAGACATTCCCGGACTGGTGGCGGTGCAGCGGAAAATCCTTACCAATGCCTGGGAGGCCGTCCGCCCGGGCGGGGTTCTCCTGTACAGTACCTGTACCCTGACTCTGGAGGAAAACCAGATGCAGCGGCAGTGGGCACTGGACAATCTTTCCGGGGCCGGCATCCGCCCTCTGGAAGTGGATCTGCCGGTACTGAGCCAGCAGGACCGCCAGAACCTTTCAGAGGGCTGGCTGGAGATCCTTCCCTTCCGCCATAACCTGGACGGGTTCTATCTGGCGGCACTGGAAAAGAAAGCATAGGAAACGGGCAGGTCCCCGGTGAGGGGGCCTGCCCGTGTGTTTCCTTTTACAAGAATATGCGGAAAATGAACTGATCGGCCAGCACCAGGATCCCCAGAGCTCCCACATACCAGGAGAATGGCCGGAGGCTGCGGGTCTTCAGGAGATTCACCATAAAGGCAATGGCAGCGTATCCGGTGGCAAAGGAAACCAGAAAGCCGGCCAGCAGGATGTGGGCCGGAATTCCGATTCCGCCGGAGAACATATCCGGCAGTTCCAGTGCGGTGGCCCCGGCAATCAGGATGATGGAGTTGAGGAAAGAAAACATGGCCGCCAGTTCCCGGTCGATCCCCCGGAAGAGACCGGCGGAGATGGTGGTTCCCGAGCGGCTGACTCCCGGCAGGATGGCCAGACATTGGGCCAGACCCACCGTAAGGGAGTCGGCCACCCCCAGAGCTTCTTCCTTACGGCCGGATCCGGTGCTGCGGCCGGAAAGCCAGAGGATCAGGGCGGTCAGGAGAAAACTGAAACCCAGAAGCCGGCCGGAACTGTATACGGAATCAAAAAAATCTGAGAACAGGATTCCCACCAGGGCCGCGGGGACTGCTGTCAGCACCACCAGGATGTTGAAGCGGGAAAAGGGCTTTTTCAGCATCTCCAGGATCTTCCTGCGGTAGAACACCACCACAGAAAACAGGGTGCCAAAGTGCATCATCACGCTGACGGCCAGCACATGATCGGTGATGCCGAACAGTTTCTGCAGAAGGACCAGATGCCCCGAACTGGATACGGGAAGAAATTCGGTGAGTCCCTGGGCGATCCCCAGGACGATGGCTTCTAAAAGGGTCATTTCAGTGCCTCCTAAGTTTTTCCGGTTCATTATACCAGAACCGGTGTATGGAAAGTAGACGGGGGATAAGATATAATGTTCCGGTAGATCGGAGGCGCCACCATGGAGTTAATAAACAGACTGAGAGACCGGAAGCCCATACAGATAAAACCCGCCCAGGCCCTGGTGCTGGGCTTTGCAGCCCTGATTTTTCTGGGAGGGCTGCTTCTGACCCTGCCGGCTGCCACCCGCAGCGGCCAGAGTACAGGCTTTCTGGATGCGCTGTTCACGGCCACCTCGGCGGTATGCGTTACCGGACTGGTGATTTTTGACACGGGAACCTACTGGAGCCCCCTGGGACAGATGATCATCATGATCCTGATTCAGATCGGGGGGCTGGGGTTTATGACCTTCGGAATTCTGTTTGCCATCCTTCTGGGGAAAAAAATCGGACTGAAGTCACGGCTGCTGCTGCAGCAGTCCTTTAATGAGTTTACACTTCAGGGGGTGGTGCGGCTGGCCATACGGGTGCTGCTGATCACTCTGGGAATCGAACTGAGTGCGGCGGTTCTTCTGTCCCTTAGGATGGTGCCCCGGCTGGGCTTTTTCAGGGGAGTGTGGTTTTCCCTTTTCCATGCCGTATCGGCCTTCAACAATGCCGGGTTTGACATTTTCGGAAGTGTCACCGGACCCTATTCCAGCCTCACAGCGTTTTATGGGGATCCCCTGGTGCTGGTGGTGCTGGCCTTCCTGTTCATTCTGGGAGGACTGGGCTTTACTGTAATGATTGATCTGGTCCGCAAGCACCGGTTCGGAAAACTGACTCTCCACAGCAAACTGGTGGTCACCACCACCCTGGGACTCATTCTGACGGGAACCCTGGCAATCCTGGTCCTGGAATCAGGCAATCCGGATACCCTGGGGGAGATGGGGGCTGCGGATGCCGTCCTGAACGCGTTTTTCCAGGCGGTGACTCCCCGGACCGCGGGGTTCAATTCCCTGGATATTGCGGCTCTGCTGCCGGGTACCCAGCTGCTTATTATGCTGCTGATGTTTATCGGGGCTTCTCCGGGATCCACCGGGGGCGGGATCAAGACCACCACGTTTGCCTCACTGTTTGCCGGAGCCAAGGCCCTGGTACAGGGTAGCCACGGGGCCGTGATGTACAACCGGAAGATACCGGAGGAGCAGATCAGCCGGTCCATGCTGATCATGATCCTGGCCTCTTCCCTGGTGATCACCTCCACTTTTTTCCTGATGCTCTCGGACCGGGGGGATTTCCTCACCACCATGTTTGAGGTGATTTCTGCCTTCGGGACCGTAGGGCTTTCCATGGGGATGACCCCGGAGCTTACGGTGCCCGGCCGGCTCATCATTATGCTGACCATGTTCATGGGCCGGCTGGGACCGGTGACTGTGGCCTTTGCCCTGTCCCGCAGCCAGCGGACCAATATTATCGGTTTTCCCGAGGAAAAGATTATTCTGGGGTAATTATGGATCTGTACGGATATTCAGAAGAGGAACTGTATACAATGATGGAGTCCTGGGGCCAGCCGGCTTTCCGGGCCCGCCAGATTTTCTCCTGGATCCAGGAGAAAAACGTGGAGTCAGCCGGGGAGATGAGTTCCCTCCCGGCGGGTCTGCGGAGCCGTCTGGAGGAGGAAGGGGCGCAGTTTCTTCCCCGGGTGATCACCCGGCAGCAGTCCCGGGACGGAGGGACCGTGAAGGTGCTGATGGAGATGGCCGACGGTGAACGGATCGAAACGGTCCTGATGACCTACCGGCGCAGCAGTTCCCGGGACCGGCATACGGTCTGTGTGTCCTCCCAGGCAGGCTGTGCCATGAACTGCCCTTTCTGTGCCACCGGCCGGGGAGGGCTGAAGCGGCACCTGACCCGGGGAGAAATCGTGGGACAGGTGGCCCGGATGAACCGGATCCTGAGGGAGACCTGGCCGGAGGAAAAAGTGACCAATGTGGTATTCATGGGGATGGGGGAACCCCTTCACAACTATGATGAAGTACTGGGGGCCATCCGGCTGCTGGGTCATCCCCGGGGACTCAACATCGGGGCCAGAAGAATGACCGTGTCCACCAGCGGACTGGTTCCGGAGATCCGCCGGCTGGCAGGGGAAGGACTCCAGCTGACGCTGGCAGTTTCCCTGCATGCCCCGGAGGACAGCCTCAGGGATACCCTGGTCCCTGTGAACCGCCGGTATCCCCTGGGAGAACTTCTTTCGGCCTGCCGGTACTACTTTGAACAGACCGGCCGACGGGTGACCTTTGAATACGCCCTGATCGACGGGGTCAACGACACCGATGCCTGGGCGGAAAAAACAGGACGACTGCTGCAGGACCTGAAGGGAAACGTGAACCTGATTCCCCTGAATCCCATCGGGGAGGCGGGGCTGAACCGCTCCCGGCGGGCCCGGTCTTTCGGGAAGGTGCTGGAAAGGTTTGGCCTTTCCGTGACCATCCGGGAGGAAATGGGTTCCGATATAGATGCCGCCTGTGGACAGCTTAAGGGAAAACGGGAGGAGGAAAGCCTGTGAATATCGGACAGTTTACCCACCGGGGTCTGGTCCGGGAACTGAATGAGGATACTGTATGGGCCGATCCGGAGACCGGTCTTTTTGTGGTGGCCGACGGAATGGGCGGCCACCTGGCCGGAGAAGTGGCCTCCGCTGAAGCGGTACGACTGATCCGGAAGCACCTGTCCCTGCATGGCCTGAGTCAGGAATCGGTCCGGGAGGCTTTTCTGGTGGCAAACCGGGAGATTCTCCGGATGTCCCGCATGGACGAATCCCTGCAGGGGATGGGTACCACCGTGTCCCTGGCAGCCCTGGCAGGACTGACCCTGGTCTGGGGACACGTGGGGGACAGCCGGATCTATCTGTTGCGGGACGGGGGTATCCGGCAGATTACCAGGGATCATACTATGGTGGAGGAACTGGTGACCCAGGGGGCCATCTCCCCGGAGGAGGCCCGGGTCCATCCCCGGAAGAACGTGCTGATCCGTGCCCTGGGAACCGAGGACAGTCTGCTGGTGGACGTGGGGACGGAAACCCTGCTGCCGGGTGATCTTCTTCTGCTGATGTCCGACGGGGTATACAGTTATCTGGACGATGGGGAACTGACACTGCAGATGGATACACCGGATCTGGAGCAGGCTGCAGAGCAGCTGAAACAGTATATCCTGGACCGGGGAGCCCAGGACAACCTGTCCTTTGTGGCAGTGCGTATAGGAGACAATGGCCATGAGTGAACTGACCGGAAACGTCTTTGCGGGAAGGTATAAAATACTGGAGAAAATCGGAGCCGGAGGCATGGCCATCGTGTATCTGGCCCAGGACATGATTCTTGAGCGCCAGGTGGCCATCAAGATTCTGCGGGAACAGTTTGTGGACGACGAGCAGAATCTGAAGCATTTTCAGAATGAGGCCCGGGCGGTGGCTGCTTTTTCCCATCCCAATATTGTGAAAATCTTCGATGTGGGGATGGAAAACAATATGTACTATATTGTGATGGAGTTCCTGGAGGGCCGGACCCTGAAGGATATGATCCGGAAGGAAGCCCCCCTGAACATGCTGCTGGCCATTGATATTGTCCGGGGGGTCCTGCGGGCTCTTCAGCATTCCCATGAAAAGGGGATTATCCACCGGGATATCAAGCCCCATCACATTATTATCACCAGGGACGGGAAGGTGAAGGTGACCGATTTCGGAATCGCCAAAAACAGCAGTGCCTCCACCATCACCTACTCCGGACAGATGGTGGGAAGCGTATACTATATCTCCCCGGAACAGGCCAAGGGATACGTGACCACCTCCGCCTCGGACATCTATTCCACCGGGGTTATGCTCTATGAGATGCTGACCGGCTCAGTGCCCTTCACCGGGGACAATCCGGTGGGAGTAGCCCTGAGCCACGTGCAGAAGGAAGCGGTACCGGTCCGTCAGCTGAACCGGAAGGTGCCGGACTGCCTGGCAGAAGTGGTGGAGCGGGCCATGCAGAAAAATCCCAAGGACCGTTATCCCACAGCAGAGGCCATGGACAGAGCGCTGCTGAAGGCAAGAACCCTGATGGAACAGGGACGGGCTGGCCGCAGGGTGCGCCTGAACGTGAAACAGTACAAAAAGCCTGCCCTGGTGGCCGGCCTGGCCCTGCTGGCTCTTCTGCTGGTCTGGGGCGGGGTGCGGATGCTGGGGTCCGTCACCAGTACTGCAGAGGTGCCGGAGGTGACCGGAATGGATCTGGCAGCAGCCGGCGCCCTGCTGGAGGAGGCAGGTTATACCTGGAGAGTGGACCGCCGGGTCAATTCGGAGACAGAGCCGGAAGGCCAGGTGCTGGAACAGGATCCCCAGGCCGGAAGCCGGGTCAGCCGGGACCGGACGGTTCTGCTGACGGTCAGTTCCGGACCGGAACTGGTGAAGGTTCCTTCCGTGGTGGGTCAGCGGGAGAGAAACGCAGTGATCAACCTGAAGAATGCCGGGCTGGAGGCACAGATTACAGAGACCTGGGCGGACAGTCCCCTGTATGCCGCCGGGGACGTGATGGACCAG
>JAXGWN010000075.1:0-7240 GCA_040773285.1 Bacillota bacterium | reverse complement strand
TGAGAAGTATTATGTTGATCTGGGCAGCGACTATGTGAAAAGCGCACCTCTGGAGGAACTGCTGGGAAAACTGGATGACTTTTCCGATTATATGACCGTGGAGCAGTTCGCCGTCTTCGATGAATATGTGGAACAGAAAGTCGGCGGCATCGGCATTCAGGTAAATACCCAGGAGGGACGGGTGGTGGTTACCGGCGTTCTGCCGGGGACCCCGGCAGAACGGGTAGGCCTTAAGATCGGGGATAAGATTGCCACCGTGGGAACCCTGGATGTGCGCCATATGGTGCAGAGCGAACTGGTGCCCCTTCTGCGGGGTCCTGTGGGAGAGGCTGTCCTCATCGGGGTGGAGCGGGGAGCGGAGAACCGGCTGGTACTGTTTTCCATTTCCCGGGAGATCATTGACGTCAGCGGCAAGGTGGCCGAGGTGGACGAAAACGGCATCGGGTACTTCAAGGTGAACAGCTTCGCCCAGGACGTGGGGGGCTGGTTCCTGGGGAACCTCATCAAACTGCAGCAGGAGGGCATGCAGGGGCTTATCATTGACCTGCGGGGAAATCCCGGAGGCCGCCTGGAAAGTGCTCTGGGGATGTCCAGCGCCCTGGTGGAAAAGGATGAGGTCCTGATCCGGCTGTTTTCCCGGGATGAAGAGATTAACTACTACAAGTCCCTGACCCGGGGCTTTGACGGGCCGGTGGTGGTCCTGACCGATGGGAATTCCGCCAGTGCCTCGGAGTTTGTTACAGTGGCCGTTAAGGATAACGGCCTGGGAATCCAGGTGGGGGAAACCACCTTCGGTAAGGGGGTCATCCAGACCGCTTTCCTTCTTCCCAACGGGGATCGGCTGAAACTGACCACCGCGGAATACCGGGGCCCGGCAGGAACCGTAATCGATAAGGTAGGCCTCACTCCGGACGTGGAGATTGCGGATCCACAGGAGCAGGTGAACTACGCCTACGGGTATCTGAGAAACCTGGTGAAGTATCTGGGCTTTGAGAAACTGGTTCTCTATCCGGGAACCGGCCGCAGCATGGTCAATGACCGGGAGATCACCATGCCGGGTCCCACCCGGGTGGCGGCCGGCCGCACCATGGTGCCCCTTCGCTTTGCTGCGGAGTCCATGAAACTCACCGTGGTCTGGGAGGCCGACGGAACCATCCGGGTCTACAACAATGAGACCTCCGTGGTGATGAAGACGGGAAGCGTAAGGGCCCGGGTAAACGATACCGATGCGACCCTGGACGCTCCGGTGCGCCGCTACGGCAGTCTCAGTTACGTGCCACTTCGCTTTCTGGCGGAGTCCTTCGGGGCGAGCGTATCCTTTGACGGAAACGTCGGCAGCGTTACCATTCAGGCGGCCCGCTAGAAAATCCATACGTGAATACAACAGCCGGAAGGAGAAATCCTTCCGGCTGTATGATTTGATGAGGTGGGACAGACGATGTGGGAATACTGGAAGCGGATCGTTTGCTTTTCCTGTTAAATTGATAAAATATAAACATAGGAGGTGCGGGATATGGTTGGGAAAAACATCCTCTATTACAGGCTTTTGGCAGGGATGAGCCAGAAGGAACTGGCGGAAAAAATGGAACTTTCCGGCATGGCCATTTCCAATTACGAAAAAGGGCTTAGGAATCCGGACATTGAAACCCTGCGGAAACTGGCGGAAATCTTTGGGGTGGGGGTGGCCAAACTTCTGACCCCCCGGAGTAAGAACCTTCTTTTTGAGCATGGTGAATTCCGGAAGAACAGCGCTCTTCCGGTCCGGGAACAGAACCGGATCCGGGAGAGTGTGGAACACTATTTCAGCCGATTTTTTACTGTAGTGAATACACTGGGAGAAAGAGTGCTGCCGGATGCACCACAATGCCACCAGGCTGAACGGACCGGGGACGTGGAGAAAGATCAGGCTGTTCTCCGGAAATGGCTGAGCCTTCCGGAGTCTGGGCCGGTGGGGAACCTGATCGGGCATCTGGAGAACCGGGGCTTTCTAATATTGAAGATTACGCCAGGTGGCCGGGGATTTTCCGGGATCAATGGATTTGTAGACGGAAGGCCCTACATCGCCATCGGTGGAGAAGTAAGTCCGGAGAGACAGCGCTCCACCATCGCCCACGAACTGGCACATCTCTGCTTCAGACCGCCTGCCGGGGTGAGCGAAAAAGAGGAAGAAACCTGGGCGACAGCTCTTGGCGGAGCGTTTCTGTTTCCGGCGCAGGATGCCATCCGGGAACTGGGTGTCCGGCGGTCGGCCATTGGTAAAGATATGGTCATGACGGCAGCAGAGTATGGGATTTCCATGCTGCTGCTGGTGACACGGGCAAAAATCCTCAGGATAGTATCGGAAGACATATACAGAAGATTCATGATCGGTGCTTCCCGGCAGGGCTGGAGAACGGATGAGCCAAGCAGAATAGCGGAGGAACAGACTACCCTTATGGAACAGTTCAGTTGCCGCGCCGTGGTGGAAGGCCTGATATCTGTCCAGAAAGGGGCAGAACTTCTGGAGAAATCTTACCAGGACGTGGAAAGAGAGTGCTTCCTGGAAGGGGTATCCTGAATGTACCTCTGCAGTGATACCAATATCTGGATTGACTTTGATACTGTCGGAAACCTTTCACTTCCTTTTCTACTGGAGTATGAGTACCTGATGAGCAGAGATTCTTTTGACGATGAACTGCTTTCTCCGCCTGGCCTTAGGGAGAAACTGCTCCGGATGGGCCTGATTCCCGTGGAGTTGAATGATGTTGAACTTCAGACTATATACGGGTTTCTGGAAAAGTATTCCAGTCTTTCTGTATACGATCTGTTTGCCTTGGCTATCGCCCGGAACAGAGGTTATATTTTGCTTACCGGTGACAGAAATCTCAGAAAGGCCGCAATGACTGAGGGGGTAAGTATGAGGGGAACGCTATGGGTATTCGACCAGCTCCTGGAACAGGAGCATCTGACCCGCGAGGAATACTTCACATATATGCGGATACTGGCAGATCTTAATGGAGGTAAGATCCGACTGCCGGCAGAGGAAAAAAGAAAACGTATGGAGTAGACATCCGGGCAGCCGGCATTCATGGCGCAAGGACGGAAGGAATGACTCTGCACGTTCCTGAACCGTTGTAAGCAGCATGACGGTACAAAACTTATATCGCAAAAACCCAGGGGAGAAGATGGCTGGGTCATCTACTCCCCTGGGTGTTCTCTGTTCAGTCCCGGGCAAGGCCCCGGGCCTGACGCAGGCGGTTTCCCAGGGTTCTCAGGGTGTTTACTACGGAGGCTTTTTCCCGGCGGGCCAGAGGGGTCCGGTCCGCCAGGTCCTGGAAGAAATTGTCCAGGGTCTGGAGGATGTTGGCCTCGCTGAGGAGGATCCCCAGGGGCGGCCGGGCAGTATTCCCCGGATGGCTGAAGGCACAGGCCAGATGTTCCTTGTAATGGACCCGGACGCCAGGGAGGCTAAGAGGTGAACTGGCCCCATCGGTGAGATAGAGACGGTAGTTGGGATACTTTTCCAGGGCTGCCGCATGGGTCTCCAGGAAATGGATCAGGGGAAGCCCGCTCAGTTCCAGGGATTGACCCTGCCGGTAGAGACCAAAACTGTGGCTGTAGGAGCCCTGGGACAGGATGGCCGACAGAAGGGTAACCGGGATAAACTCATGGACCGGTCCCGTGGCCAGCCGTTTCAGGAAACTGGCCCGGTACTGACGGAACTCCTGCATCTGTTCCTGAACGGTCAGGGGATCCTGGCCGCTCAGGAACGTTTCCACGGTGTCCTCCGGCAGATAGAAACTGTTGAGATGGGAGCGCAGCACAAACGTGGTGCCGGTTCCCTTTTCTGCCTCCAGCCAGTCCCGGTACAGCTGCCGGGTCTGCTCATCCTGGTAGACCTGCAGCAGGGGACGGCATACGGTGAGCCGGTTCCGGAAAATGGCCTCAAAGGCGGCGGTGGCCCGGGCATCCTCATAGAGGATGGTCACATCGGTTTCCTCCGGCCAGAGGGTACTCATCTGGCTCACCACCGCTGCCTGTCCCTGCAGGATAAAGGTGGTGTTGCGGATCTGGCGTCCCGAATACTTGGGATAGTAGAAGGAGCGGATCCTCCCGGTAAGATGAAGGGGCACCCAGTGCCGCAGGATGCTGATGATCTCCTCCATTTTCCGGTTCACCACGTGGATTATGGTGATCCGGTGCCCCGCCTCCAGCACCCGTCTGAGGAGATCCGCCCACAGCGGAAGAAACAGGGGATCCTCAGTCATCCACAGAAGATCGTCCTCACTGGTGAGAAACAGTTCCCGGGTAGAAGGGGAGGCCAGGGTCAGGGACAGAAGGCGCAGGGTGGCTGCCCGCTTGCCCGCCCGGCCCCGGTACAGATGACAGTCCACCGGATCCCCCGGAGGGAGATTGGGGATATCCAGTGGGTCGGGGGGCGGGGCCGGCACCTGAAAGGGGGAAGAAATCATTTCCCCGATGTTGGTAACCATATGGGTGGCCAGCCGGAACCGGTCCTCCGGTCTGTGGGGATGCTCCGCCGGCATCTGGTGATCGATCCCCTCCTGCAGCCAGTCCATCAGGGCCACGGTCAGGGTGACGCCCCCCTCCAGGGACAGATGGCGGCGCAGCACCGGATCGGTGTCCTCGGAGACCAGAGAGGAAAAATACCGGGACAGGCTCTCCAGGTGTCCGGACCGGGGGGAAGGCAGCCGGCTGCCGTTTCTCCAGCGGCTCACCAGAGAAGGATCGATGCGGATCTCCCGGGCCAGCCGGGAATTGTTCAGGGCAAAGAAATGCATCAGGCGGTCCAGCCGCCGGTCGAACGTCATGACAAAACCCCCTTCCTTGTGACAATTATCATGACAAACGTGACAAAAATTGTCAATGACAAACCGCTCCGCCCGGTTTATCTGATGTCACTCCAGGAATACAATATAAACAGCACAGGATGTCTGTGTCTGGAGGAAATGGAAGGGATACAGGAGGTTCAGTCATGGAACTTATTCGCACTTTAAAAGCAGCCAGGATGGCAGATCTGAACCGGCTCCTTAAGAATCTGGCCGGCGCCCATGGGGAGCCGGAATCCGACCTTATGCCCATCTACTACGACGGGGAGGCCGAGCTGGAGCTGCAGGAGGCCCTGGACGTTCTGGGAACCTTTCTGGCGGACCGGGCCGCAGCCGACGTACCGGACTTCGCAAGACAGGAACGGATTCTCCGCAGCTTTCAGTGGGGATATCTGATCCCGGCGGGGCTCCGCCGGGGGGTGGCCATCGGGCTGGAGGCGGGACTTCTGCCGGAAGCCGCCGTGGACACTTCCTTTGAGGCAATCGTGACCGGGGAGGACACTTTCCGGATGGTCCGGGCCGCCGGTGCCCGGATGGCCGGCCTGGGATCGCGGGTCGAAATGTAAGGATACTTCTGGAGACCGGAGTATCGTAAGGGATCCGAATCGGATCAGGGGCAGCCGCCTTTATCGGGAAAGGGCGGCCGCCCCTGATATTTTTTTGCCCTTTTTCGGGGGAAAGACCCCCGGCCGGAAACTGTGCAGATGCACAGGGAATAGAAACCGGAAACTGCACATACCGACAATATTCACTCATAGCGGATTGTGTGGAGGAAAAATTTACGTTCAGTGAAGGAATCTCCGGTTTTTCCCCGAATTTTTCCAGCATAGAGGAAATGGGTTGAGTTGGAGGTGATCCCATGAACAGGTACCAGCTGGCCAGGACCCCCGGGGAAGCACTGCAGTTTCTCCAGGAAGCGGACGGCCAGGCCAGACTGCTGGCCGGAGGCACCGATCTCTGGCTGGAAAGAAAAGAAGGAAAGAACCAGAGTGATTTTCTGGTGGACGTCAGCCGGGTGGAGGAACTGAGGGACATACGCCGGGAGGGGACCGCTCTGTGGATCGGAGCGGCTGTGACCTTCCGGGAACTGGAAAAGGATCCCCTGACCGGCCGGCTGACTCCGGCCCTTTCCGGAGCCGCCGCCCAGATGGGCTCCCCCCAGATCCGCAACGTGGCCACCATTGGGGGAAACCTGGTGACCGCCCAGCCGGCCGCCGATGCCATGATTCCCCTGTTTGCCCTGGACGCCGAGGTGGAACTGGAGGATTCCGGAGGAATCCGCCGGGTTCCCCTGGCCGCCTGCTATAAGGCACTGGGAGTAAGCCGCATCGATCCCGCCAGAACCCTGGTCCGGGGATTTCTGATTCCCGTGGGAAAAGGGGGCCGGGCAAGCGCAGCAAGGAGACTGGCCCGGCGCCGGGCTCTGACCCTTCCCGTGGCAGGATGTGCGGTCAGCTTTCTGCGGGAGGAAGGCCGCATCCGGGATCCCCGGGTGGTGGCGGCTCCCCTGGGCATTCATCCCCAGAGGATCACCGCCCTGGAGGACTGGCTGTCGGAACGGGACAGGCCCGGGATTCCGGAGAGTCTCCCGGAGGAGGTACTCCGGGACTGCGTCTTCCGGGACAGCGCCCTCCGGGGAAGCGGAGCGTACCGGAGCCGGATCCTGCCGGTACTCATTCTGGAGGCCCTGCAGGAAGCCTTTATCCGGGAGGTGGAATAAGTGGACAGATTTCTTCAGAAGATTCACTTCAGCGTAAACGGGCAGGATACCGAGCTAATGATACACCCCGAGGAAAGCCTGCTGGACGTTCTCAGGGACCGGCTGGGACTGAAGGGCACCAAACATGGCTGCGGAGCCGGCGAATGCGGGGCCTGTACGGTTCTGGTGGACGGCCTGGCCGTGGACTCCTGCATCTATCCGGCCGGCCGCCTGGAGGGAGCCCGGGTGGAGACCATCGAGGGACAGGAAAAGGAGGGCAGGATAAGCAGCCTGCAGGAAGCCTTTATCCGGGAGGGAGCCGTCCAGTGCGGGTTCTGTACCCCCGGCATGATCATGTCGGCCAAAGGGCTTCTGGATGAGAGTCCGGCCCCCACCCGGGAGGAGATCCGCCGGGCCATCAGCGGGAACCTGTGCCGCTGCACCGGCTATAAGAAGATTATCAGGGCGGTGGAGACGGCCGCCGGCAAGGGGGGTGACCCCCGTGACTGACAGGGATCTGCGGGTGGTGGGAAAACCCCTGCCCCGCACCGACGCCTGGGAAAAGGTGACCGGACGGGCCCGCTACACGGTGGACATGGCGCTCCCCGGTATGCTGACCGGCCGGGTGCTGAGAAGCCCCCATCCCCATGCCCGGATTCTCAGCATCGATGCCTCGGAGGCCCTGGCCATGCCCGGGGTCCACGGTGTTCTC
>JAXGWN010000074.1:0-7267 GCA_040773285.1 Bacillota bacterium | reverse complement strand
TTGCCCATTTGGAATGTCCTGCCATACATTTTTCTCCCCTGTCTTATCAGTATGATGTCCGGTTCAGCCCCAGAGGGCAGACCGGAGGCATGCTCCGTTTATGACCGCTTATGCGGCGGAGCCGCTCAATCCGCTCCTTCACCGGTTCCGGCGCCTGGCCGGTAAGAATATACCGGTCCAGTTCCCGGTAGGAAAAACCCATTTCCTCTTCATCGGTCTGGCTGTCCCAGAGACCGGCGCTGGGCTCCTTCAGAATTACCTTCTCCGGGACCCCCAGCCAGGAGGCCAGTTCCCGGACCTCCTCCTTCACCAGTTCCCCGATGGGCTCCAGATCCACACCGCCATCCCCATACTTGGTGTAATATCCGATGTAAATCTCCGAAAGGTTTCCCGTCCCTGCCACCAGACAGTTCCGCAGGCCCCCCTCAAAGTACAGGGTACTCATCCGCAGCCGGGGTTTCAGGTTGGCGTAGGCCATCCTGGCCTCCTCCACCGGGACCTCCGGCGCCGCGGCCCGGACCAGCTGATCGTACACCGTGTCCAGAATCACCTTTTTATAAGGGACCTCCAGGGCTTCCGCCACCAGGACCGCATCAATTTCATCCAGTCCGCTGCTGTGGCAGGGCATGATGACCCCCAGGGTTCCCTCCGGAAAGGCCCGGGCAGACAGGGCCAGCACCACAGCCGAATCAATGCCTCCGGACAGTCCGGTCACAAGACCGGATGCCCCTGCTCCCTCCACAGTTTCCCGCATCCAGCGGACGATCTTTCCGCTTATCTCCTCACAGTTCATCTTTTTCCCCCACTTCCGGGCATTTCTCCCGTATACTAACCTTTATTTTACCATATCTCCGGAGGTCCGTTCCAGATCCAGCAGACAAACCTTCCTGGGAAGTCCGCCTCCGAAACCGGTGAGACTGCCATCCTTTCCGATGATCCGGTGGCAGGGAATCAGAATGGAGATGGGATTTTTCCCCACCGCCTGGCCCACCGCCCGGAATGCACCGGGGCGTCCGGCCCGCCGGGCCAGTTCCCCGTAACTGATGGTCTCCCCGTAGGCAACTGTCCCCAGTGCCTGCCAGACCTCCTCTTGAAACCGGGTTCCCCTGGGAGACAGGGGCAGGTCAAACTCCCGGCGCCGGCCCTCCAGGTATTCCTGCAGCTGGTGCCTGGCCTTACCGGTAAGCGGAGAGGGACGATCCGCCTCTTTCGGCTCCTCTGCAAAATCCACGGAGACCAGAGTCTCCTCATGGGCGGTGATCACCACCCAGCCCAGTATGTCCCCTGCCCGGAAGGATTCCCGGTACATCATGGGGTCTCCGGACCGCTGACGGTCTCATAGGGCCACTGCTGGATCCCCCCCAGATCGTACAGGCGGGTATACCCCATCTCCTCCAGAAGCCGGGCTGCCTGGGCACTCCTGTTTCCGCTGCGGCAGATCAGATAGATCACCGCATCGGTGTCCGGCAGCCGCTCCGGAGCCAGTTCCTCCAGCTGGTCCAGAGGTAGAAGAATGGAACCGGGGACATGGGACTCCTCGTATTCCTGGGGAGTCCGGACGTCCACCAGCACAATATCCGGATCCTCCTCCATGTTTTTATAGGCCTCCTCCGGTGTGATCAGCTGAATTCCTTCCGGCTCCGGTTCCCCGGCGCATCCCCCCTGCAGGGCCACCATGAACAGCAGGGCCACAGCCACAATTCCCAGTACGTGTTTCATGCCAGTTTCTCCTCCAATTTCCCCAGCAGGCGTTCTTCCGCCTGCTCCTCCAGGGTAAGCCTTTCAAAATGAATCCGGGTCTGGGTATAGATCCCATGGTTGTCCGACCCGGGAATCTGCAACAGATCCAGCCGTCCGGCCAGCCGGGCGGACTTTTCCCGGTCTGCCTGGCTGTGGGTGGGGTGGGTCACCTCGATCCCCTCCAGTCCCAGTTCCTTCATTTCCTCCACCAGATCAAACAGCTGCCCCTGGCCGGGATGGGCCAGAACGCTCAGGGCACCGGCATCACGCAATGTTGCCAGACCCTCCCTGAAATCCGCATAATCAATCGGGTAATACAGGGGTCCTCCCCGGCCGAACAGTTTCCGGTCCAGTCCCCCGAACATTTTCCTGACCAGCCCCTGATCCAAAAGGTAATGGAGGATGTGCTGCTTGTAGATTCCTCCGCTGCCGGAATAAGGCTTTACCCCTTCCTCCTCCACGGGATATCCCATCTGCCGCAGCCCGGCCATGATGTGGGCCGCCGCCTTCTTCCTGCTGGCGGCGATCCGTTCAATGAGAATGTTGAGACCCGGATGGGCAGGATCAAAAAAATAGCCCAGCAGATGGACCTTCCGGCCGCTGGCGGGGTCCTTCAGGGACAGTTCGATCCCCGTGATCACCCGGAGTCCTCCGGCTTCAGACGGTTCCGGCAGGGGATCCGTACAGATCACGTCATGGTCAGTAATGGCAATATGGGAAAACCCCATTTCCCGGTACTGCGCCACAATTTCCCGGACGGAGGCGCTGCCGTCCGAACATCGGCTGTGTATGTGAAGATCAATCATAGTTCTCCTCTTTCCTGATACTGTTTCTCCCCATAGCATATCCCATTTCGGTGCAAAGATGAATCCCTCCTCCCATGGAAAATCCCGGGGCACAGGGCCCCGGGATTTTGGGAGTGTTGCGGAATCTTCTACTTGGTCTCCAGAACCACGTCCTGGAAGCTGCGGGTGGCCACATCGATAAAGCCCATGTCGGTCAGGCCGCATTCCGGAATGGTGGGAAGAGAGATGAACATCAGGGTCATGAAGGGGGCCGCATAGGTGCAGCCCAGGCTGGCTGCCATCTCATTGACCCGGTCATATTGGGGTAACACCACGTCCAGGGGATCCGGAGTCAGGAGGCCGGCAATGGGCAGCGGGAAGGTGGCCAGCACCTCTCCATCCACCACAGCGGTCATGCCGCCCTGATGTTTTTCCAGTTCCCGGACAGCCGTCTCCATGTCCTCCCGGTTGGTACCCACCACCACGATGTTGTGGTGATCGTGGGAGATGGATTCGGCAATGGCCCCTTTCTTCAGGGAGAATCCCCGGATGAAGCCGTTGCCCACGTTTCCGTTCTTGCCGTAACGCTCCACCACGGAAATCCGCAGTATGTCATTGTCCACGTCCGGCATCACTTCGCCATTTTCAATGGGCAGGGTTTCCACACTGGCGGTGGTGATCACCTGATCCCGGATGGCATTGATGATTTTTACCGTGGCGGTGGTTCCCTCCGCCGGAATCCGGAATTTCTCCGCCGAGAAATCCGGATACAGTTTCACGGAGCGGCGGATGAAATCAGGGTAGTCCCCGGTGGGAATCTTCTGAAGAAGAGTGCCATCTTCCGCCACCAGTTTTCCGTTCTGGAAGACAAAAGCGGGACGGATCACCTTCAGGTCGTCCAGCAGAACAATGTCCGCAAACCGGCCGGGACAGATGGAGCCCACCCGATCCTCAATCCGGAAATGGCGGGCCGCATTGAAGGAAGCCATTTTCAGGGCCTTGATGGGATCCAGACCCAGGTCAATGGATTTCTGCACATTGCAACTGATATGTCCTTCCCGGAGGATATCCGACATCGCCTTGTCGTCGGTGCAGAACATCATGTTGTCAGTGGGAATGTTGTTTTCCACCACTCCCCGGATCAGGTTTTCCAGATTTCTCTCGGAACTGCCTTCCCGGATCAGGGGCTTAAGGCCCAGCCGGATTCTGTCCAGCAGCTGCTCATAGGTGCAGGACTCGTGATCGTCCGTAATCCCGGCCGTTGCATACACATTGAGTCTTTCCCAGTCCAGATCAATGGTGTGCCCATTTATGATCTTTCTCTGCTCTTTGGTGCTGACAATCTTGGACAGGTACTCATCCTGGCGGCCGAACACTTTGGAAGGATCCAGTTCCCCCAGACTCACCGCAATATCCTCCCGGATCAGTTCATCCACATCGGCGGCATCGATCACCGCCCCTGTGGTTTCCAGACCCGGTGCCGTTGGGACCCGGGAAGGGATTTCCAGCAGAATCCGGTACGGTAGGTCCCGGCTGTTCTGCACCAGGGCCCGCAGGCCGGGAACACCGGCCACATTGCCGATCTCCATGGCATCCACGAACATGGTGGTTGTCCCCCAGGGAACGATCACTTCCGACAGGGTCTCAGAGCTGACCAGTGTGCTTTCGATATGTACGTGGGTATCCATGAATCCCGGAACGGCGATCCGTCCTTTGGCATCGAATACCTCCCGTGCTGTAACGGCGCTGTCGGGATTGATCCCGATAATCTTACCGTTCCGGATAAAAATATTCCCTTCATACAGTGTCTCTGTGTAAACATCCAGTATGCGGGCGTTACGGATCTCCAGATCCGCAGGGCTCATCCCCATGGCCGCTTCAATATCGTCCCGCAACTGTTGAATTTTTTCTTTCATCTACCTTCTCCTTTGCTGTCATGTTCCGCAGGAGGTGTCAGATCTTTTTCCGGAGAACCTCCAGGGAGAAGATTCTGTTCCGGATGGCCACCTCCGTATTGAGCACATGCATCTGATTGATGTCATACCCCTTTTCATTCAGGGTCAGTACCGGAGCACCTTCCCGGATGCCCAGCACCCGGGCCCTGGATGCATCCGCCTCCAGGGCCTCCAGGCTGGACAGTGACATGAATACCTCCTGATGGCAGTATTCCTTTAAAAACGTGAAAATGGATATCTCCTCAAAGATCCTGAGATCAAATTGGATGTCCGGAAGAATTCTGGCCGGCACGTAGTCCACACAGTAAACGGCCGGCCGGCCGTCAGCCGTGAATAATTTTTCCACCTCCAAAAAACTTTCCGGCTCCCCTTTTTCCCCTTTGCCGGAGAACCAGGCCGGTGTCTGTTCCAGAAACGCTGCGCTCAGCAGCCGGAACCCGGCCTCATATCCGGCCTCCGCAATCATTTCCTGAAATTCCTTCTGGAGATCGATACGGGTCTGGGCATTGAGGATATACCGGTTGATGGTGGTGCCGATGCTGCGGCGGCGGGTGATGTATCCTTCCGCCTCCAGTGCTCCCAGGGCGTCCCGGAGCACCGTCCGGCTGACTCCCAGCTGTCCTGCCAGAACATCCTCCGCCGGCAGTTTCCCTTCCGGCGCAAACAGGTCTTCCTTCATCAGTTGGAGAAGCATTTTCTTCACCTTCGTGGAGATGGGTTCGCTGTCTATCTTAGGTACTTTAATGTACATATTCTCACCCCATTCAGTAATCTGCTTCTCCATTATATCCGATATGTTTTTTCTCAGGACATGGATTTGTCCACTTTGATAGTTCCGGCCGCCAGGTCATCGTAGATGGCCTGCACCTGATTTTTCACCTCATCGCTCACCTTATCTCCTGCTCCCGGATACCAGCCGGACAGGCTGATGATTCCATCTGCCGCACCCATGGAGTAGATTTTTTCCTCCAGGGCTCCGTCCAGAAACAGTTTGTAGGCCACTTCAAAGGCTACGGAAGTATCCTTGATCACAGTAATCAGTGTGGCATTGGGAGCACTTTCCTCCTGACCAAGGCCCGGGGCCACCGCATAGATGCCTCTCTCCTCGGCTGCTTCCATCACTCCCAGACTGGCCACATCGGCCATGGGGGCCAGCACGTCAGCTCCGTTATCCACCATGGCATCCGCCACCCCTTTGGCCTGGGCAGCATCATGGAAGTTGCCGGTCAGAGTTGAAAGTACCTTCAGCCCGGAGTTCACATACTTGACTCCTTCATGGAATCCGATTTCACCGTTCATGATGGGGGGGATTTCCATCCCGCCCACAAAACCCACGGTGCCGGTTTCGGTGGTCAGCGCCGCAATGGCTCCCATCATGAAACCCTGCTCCTCGTCGGCAATCTGGAAACTCCGGACATTGGCAGTGGTCTCCCGGCCATTGATGATAATAAACTGAACGTCAGGATAGGAAGGGCTCACCCGCATCACGGCATCCTGGAAGGAGTCACTGTTGGCAATGATCAGCTGGAAGCCACTTTCGGCATAGTTGATCAGGGTCTCCTCATGGTCGGACACGGGAACGGATTCCACAAAGGAAATCTCAGCCCCCAGGGCTTCAATTTTCTGAAGTCCGCTGTAGGCGGATGCATTCCATCCCATGTCGCTGATGGGACCATCCATCAGACCGGCCACCTTCACCGGCTGATCGTCATCAGTGGCTCCGGTGGTTCCGCAGCCGGTTACCAGCACCAGCATCAGAGCTGCAAGCAGCACTGCAATCCATTTATTTCTCATACTATCCCCCTAAATCTGTATCCAGGTACAGAAAACCGGCAACAGAGAAACAGGCCGCCCTCCTCTCTTTGTATTACATAGTACATAGTTCTTTGTAGTACAATAATACCTTATTGCTGAAACATGTCAAGATCATCTAAAAAAAACATAAGACAGAAATGCAGGTGACGGGCGCCCGATGGGCCCGTCACCTGCATTTCCTTCTTAGAGATCCGCCAGATCCAGGCGGAAAAGATCGTACTGTTCCATAAGGCCGATCAGTTTTACCGGATACCGGGAGTCCGTGGCGTAGCCCGCCCGCCGAAGGGCCCAGGCCCCCTGAACTCCATCGTGCATCACTTCCCGGTAGGATGCGTAACGGGCTCCGGTCAGAAGCAGACGTTTATGGTCATCCCAGCTCTGCTGAACACTGTGGTAGGCCCGGAATGAGGCATCCACCCGGAATGCGGTACCGTTGTATTCCTCCCAGGTGTTGGAGACCACGGATCCTGCAGGACCGGTTCCCTTAATCCCGAAGAGGTTCCTTGAAAACAGCCCTGTATACTTGTCCACCGGGACGCTCTGTCCCCAGCCGGTTTCCAAAATGGCCTGGGCGGTCTGCAGGGCAGCACTCATTCCGGTTTTTTTCCTGGACTCCACCGCCATGGCCGCAGCATATTCCAGAAAACGGTCTTTGGCGATCACCGGCCGGGCAGAATAGAGTTTCCCGGTGAATACTGTCAGGGAGATCTCTTCGCTGGAAATGGTTTTACCTCCGTCATAGGTGCCCTGGGCCACCAGCCGCCAGGAACCGGCACCCCAGGAAAGAGGATTCACTGTCAGGGTGGCTGCAGCGTTTCCGGTCTCTCCAAGAACCGTCCGGGCCCCGGTCCGGGGATTGATCCGCACAAACCGGACCCGGCTGAGTCCCAGATTGCTCCGTACCCCCAAAGCAACCGATGAGGTCAGTACCTGGCGGGGGCCCACCCCGGCAAGGCTCAGCCGGGGAGTTCC